>JAUVQZ010000297.1 GCA_030597865.1 Pseudomonadota bacterium
TCCTCAAGTCTCTATGGCCAGATCATCCTGCCCCTCTGTGACGATTTCAGCAGCCACGGCGTTGAGGTGGCCAACAGGGTTCTTGTCACCATGATCCAGACCTTCTGCCCCACCCCAAAGGGCAAGGAGACACAACAGATCCTCCAGGACCTCCAACTGACGGACCAGGAGAGCCTCCTGGGCCGCCATAAAAAGCTTACCAGCCCCCGCCCCCTCAGCCCAGATCAAAGGCGAGCCGTAAAAAAGGTCTTCATCCTCTCCCGGGTTACCCTGGGAGCGGATATTGCCATCACCTCGCCTATTATCTCCCGGGTGAAAAAGGCCCTGCCCCAGGCAAAAATATTCCTGGTTGGGCCAAACCACCTTCGCCACCTCTTTTATAATACGGGCCTGGTCCATCTCGACTTTTCATACAATCGTGATGGCTCATTTATGGAGAAAATGGCGGCCTGGCCCCGTCTCTATCAGCTCATCGGCAAGGAGACACGGGACCTCGCCCCCCAGGAGATCCTGCTCTTTGACCCTGATACAAGGCTGAGCCAACTCGGCCTGCTGCCCCTCACCCACACCCCATCCACCCATTACTTCTGTAGCCGTAAGGACAGGGAGGGCCAACCGGGCCTAGCGGCCATCACCAATAACTGGCTTGATCATATCTTCCCTGATATCCCCTCCTCTCCACCTTATTTTTCGACCAAACCGGAGCAATTTGCCACCTGTCGCATATTCTGCCAGCATTTCAGGCCAAACACCTTCAAAATCGTTATCAATTTCGGGGTGGGCAATGATGACAACAAACGTCTGGCTGATCCCTTTGAGGAAGAACTCCTTGCCAGCCTTTTGGAGAATAGAGAAACCCTCATTATTCTCGATTCCGGTAAGGGGGAGTCTGAGGCTGCCATGGCCAAGAGATTAATGGCCAAAATGATTGAAAGGGGCTATAACACGGCCGAGATAGCAGAGGGGCAACTTGCTGAACATACAACTGCATTCGAGCATGGCATGCTGCGTTTCAGCGGCCAGATAGATTGCCTGGCGAGCCTCATCGGGAGCTGCAATCTTTTTATCGGCTATGACTCGTGCGGCCAGCATGTGGCCACCTCCACCGAGACGCCGTCGATCATCTGTTTTACCGGTGCCCCCAATAAAAGATTTCTGGAACGCTGGCAACCGGCCAATCATCATGGTAAAACCACAACCCTTGTCATTGAACAGAGGCCTCTGAGCAGCGACAAACGCGCTGAACTCATCGGAAAAATTATACATAGAGCAGACCAGTATCGACCCTGACTTTTCCCTATGTGGTTCATTTATACATTAATAAAAAATCCAAAAAATCCATGCAACAACTCGTATCCATTGATCACGACATTTTAAGGGGGGCCCTGCCCCGTTTTAAGGATGCCAATATCCTTGTTATCGGCGATATCATCATTGACCATTTCATCTATGGTTCGGTGAAGAGAATCTCTCCAGAAGCACCTGTGCCGGTGGTCAATGTCCGGCGGGAAGATCTTCTCCTCGGTGGTTCCGCCAATGTCCTCCATAACCTGCATGCCCTGGGCGGCAAGGGGGCCATCTGCGGGGTGATCGGTCGTGATTTCATGGGGGAGCAGCTCCTGGATCTGCTTAGGAATATTGATTCCCCCATAGGCGGTGTCATCCATTGCGATGATCGGCCCACCACCAAAAAGACCAGGGTCATTGCCCAAAGCCAGCAGGTTGTCCGTTTTGACCGGGAGGTGACCGGGCCCTTGGCAGATGAGGTTATTGCCCGGATATGCGCCTTTCTCGATGAAAATATCAGCTCCTTCCAGGCAGTTGTGGTTTCTGATTACGACAAGGGTGTGATATGCCAGGCCCTTGTCGAACATCTCCGCACCCTGCGCCAGAGCCATCCCATCCCCATGGTGGTTGACCCCAAACCGGGCCA
>JAUVQZ010000020.1 GCA_030597865.1 Pseudomonadota bacterium
ACGGGTCTTTGTCACCGTCAATATCATGGCCCATAACCGGGACCTTGAAGACTTACCCGCCTATCTCCGTGAACTCTCCGAGCTTAAGGTGGACGCCCTGATCATCTCCGATCCAGGCATCTTCAGGATGGCCAGGAAGATCGTGCCAGGGATGACCATCCATATCTCCACCCAGGCCAATATCACCAATAAAGAAAGCGCCCTGTTCTGGCAGGATATGGGGGCAAGCCGGGTCAATCTGGCCAGGGAGTTGTCCCTCACCGAGATCCGCGAGGTCAAAGGGGCCCTTGCCGCCAAGGTGGAGGTCTTTGTCCACGGCGCCCTCTGTATCTCCTACTCCGGGCGCTGCATGCTCAGCCAGTACCTCACCGGTCGCGATGCCAACAAGGGGGCCTGCGCCCATCCCTGCCGCTATAACTACCGGCTGGAGGAGGAAAAACGGCCCGGCGAATTCTTCCCGGTGGTGGAGGACGAACGGGGGGTCTATATCTTTAACTCCAAGGACCTCTGCCTCATCAACCGCCTGCCGGAACTGCTGACGGCCGGGGTGGACTCCATCAAGCTTGAGGGCCGGATGAAGGGCATCTATTATGCCGCCGGCATTGTCAGGATCTACCGGGCCGCCCTGGATTATATCGCCGAACAGCAGGCCGCTGATCCCGGGGCCGAGGTGGTGATGCCGCCGGAGTTCATGACCGAGGTGCTTAAACTTGGCTCCCGGGGCTATTCCGAGAATTTTTTTGATGGCTCGGTGGGGCCTGACAATATGCTCTACACCGGCCCCAAGGTCACCCAGGACTATGTGCCGGCCGCCATCATTGCCCAGCCAGGCAGCCCGGTGCTCATGGAGGTGCGCAACGTCATCCGCCCCGGTGACAGCCTGGAATATATGGGCCCTGGCCTGGAAAACAGAACCTTTACGGTCAAAGAGCTCCGCACCCTGGATGACAGCCCTTTGGAACAGGCCAATCCGGGTCTGACGGTCAAGGTTATTGCCGATCAAGGGATTGCCTGGCAGAGGTACGGCCTGGTGCGCAGGGTAAGGTGAGTTGCCAGCCCAGGGGCGGACCTAAGCCCTTTTCACTACTCTACGGCACCCAGGGGGCGTAGCCGTTGCCCTGGACAGGGAAAACTTTTTCTGCGACAATCAAACTATAAAAAAACACCTGGAAAAAGGAGCCGCCCATGATCTTGCCATCAGCTGTGTCACGATTTCTTTTCTTAGCCATCGCCTTCACCCTTTTGGGCCCCTTGGCCTCCTTTGCCGATGATGAGCCTTTGCTCATGGGTGTTTTCCCCCGGCGCAACGCCACCCTCACCCATACATTCTTCAGCCCTTTGGCCCAACATATCGCTCAGGCCACCGGCAGAGAGGTGCGCCTCATAGCCTCCAAGGATTTTACGGCCTTCTGGCAAGGGGTTAAGGAAAAGCGCTACGACATCGTGCACTATAATCAATACCATTATGTCCGCTCCCACAGGGAGCAGGGCTATGAGGTTATTGTTCGCCATGGGGAGTTCGGCTCAGCCACCCTGTCCGGTGCAATTTCGGTACGTAAAGACAGCGGCATCCGGTCCATTAAAGAACTGCGGGGTAAAAAAATCATCTTTGGCGGCGGCAAACAGGCCATGGTCAGCTATATTGCCGCAAGCTACGAGCTGCGCAAGCATGGCCTGCAGCACGGCGACTATATTGAAGAATATGCTAAAAACCCGCCAAACGCGGCCCTTGCCCTCTACCACAGACAGGCAGATGCGGGGGGTACCGGTGATATTGTCTGGAGTATGCCCAATGTGATTAAGCAGATTAAACGAGGGGATATCAAAATCCTGGCAACCAGCGAACCGATCCTGCACCTGCCTTGGGCGGTTAAAAAAGAAATGGATCCGCAACTCCGGCAAACCATTGAAGAGGCCTTTATGGGCCTCAACAACTCGGCCGAGGGCAGGGAGATTCTGAAAAGAGCCAAGGTGACCGCCATCCACAAGGCGGTTGACAGCGACTATGATCTCCCCCGGCACATGATCAAGGCGGTGCTTGGTGAGTCCTATTGACCCCATCAACAAATAGGGAAAGCGCTTGGGGCAGGCTGAATCTATGCACCAAATTCATCGGCCTGGTTACCCTCATCCTCATCCTTACCCAGGCCTTGATCATCATGGCCAGCATACACATCCAAAACGGCATTTACCGTGACCAGTTACTGGAAGAGGGGCGCATATTCGGCTCTTTTTTGTCCCAGGCAAGCCATGAAGCCATTCTGGCATATGACATTGTTACCCTGAATACCTATGTGCAAGAGGCCTCCTCCCGGCCGTATTTATACTACGCGGCAATCCTCGACAGCAAGGGTGATAGTCTCACCTCCTATATAGATAAGGACAACACCGGCATCAAGAAGGCTATCTCGGCAATCGACTCGGAGAAACCCCTCCTCGTTATCGGCCATATGCAAAAAGGAAGGGATGTTATCCACCAGGAATATCCAATCACCTTTAACCAAAAACAGATAGGCACGGTGCTGATCGGTCTTTCTACCCAGGGTCTCATGCTGAGGGCCAGGGAAACGCTTCTCTATCTTGTTGTCGCCAATGGCTTTGTCATTTGCTTTTTGGCCCTTGCCATCTATCTGGTCTTTCGCCGCCAGGCAATGCAACCTATCTCCAATCTGATCAGCGGGGCCAAACGCTTAGCTAAGGGGGATTTCAGCCGGCCTGTGGAGGTCTTTTCCCACGATGAACTCGGCAGCCTGACAATGGCCTTCAATTCCATGATGAAACTGATCGCCAAAAAACACAACCATCTCATCATGGCCCAGAGGGCCCTTGAAAAACACCAACTCCAACTTGAAAAAATTGTCCAGAAACGCACCAAAGAACTGCAAACAACAAACGAGGAGCTCTCTGAAGAAATCGAAGAGAGGAGGCAATTGGCAACATCCCTTTTCGAGGAAAAACAACTGCTGGAAAAAACCCAAGACAAACTTCGCGGCGCCTATGCCGAGCTCAAACAGACCCAGTCCCAAATGCTGCAGCGTGAAAAAATGGCATCCGCAGGCCAACTTGCCGCCGGGGTCGCCCATGAAATAAATAACCCCATCGGCTTTATCTCAAGCAATCTCAACTCCTTACAAAAATATCTCGACAAAATCATAGCGTACAATACAACCCAGCAAGAAACCCTGGCAAGGCTGGCCTCTGCGGAAACATTGGCAGCCCTTGCGGCCGCCCGGAAAAAACTCAAGATTGACTTTATCCTTGAGGACTGTCCGGATCTCTTGGCAGAATCACTGGACGGAACCGACCGGATCCAGAAAATTGTTCAGAACATGAAAACATTCTCCCGAATGGATGAGGCCAAATACCAAAAGGCTGACCTGAACGAGGGATTGAAGAGCACCCTTAATTTGGTGTGGAATGAGATAAAATATAAGGCCACTGTCACCAAGGAGTACGGTGATATCCCCCTGACCTTTTGCTACCCGCACGAATTGAATCAGGTTTTCATGAACCTCTTGGTCAATGCCGCCCAAGCCATTGACCAAAAAGGCGATATTAAGGTGATAACACGCCAAGCGGACAACACCATTGTGATCCAGATCAGTGACACAGGGTGCGGAATGTCGGAGGAGACGCAGCGCCGCATCTTCGAACCCTTTTTCACCACCAAGGATGTCGGCCAGGGCACCGGCCTAGGTTTGAGTATTGCTTACGACATCATCAAAAAACATGGGGGGAATATTGTGATCGAAAGCCTGGTGGGCCAAGGCACAACCTTCACCATTTCCCTGCCAATTGTAGAAACCGCGGTCGAACTTAACCAAATCAGTGGGAAAAGGGGGCCAAGTTAAGATGTGAGTTTTTATGGGGTGTACCCTTCATTCAATCCCAAACCAGAAAAGCCAAGGGCGGACCTGATACCTTTTTAGGTACACATAAAAAACACCGGGTGCTGTTCAGGCAAGGGGAGCCAGCCCCAAGACCCGCAAAAAAGGGTCTGCCCCCTTGTTTAGTTAATCACTACATGATATACTAATTGTTCCTATTATCGCTTCAAGTAATGGTTACAATATGGGATGCAAACAATACCTTAAACCACCCATGCCTCTCATTTTCTCCACCTTTTTCTTCCCATTTTTTCTGCTTTCATTATTTTTATTACATATTTTGGCATGCCCGGCTGTTAAGGCCGATGACCTCAAGCGCAACATTGTGGCCGGTATGCCAAAAAACTTCCCGCCCCATTTTTATATTGATCAGGACACAGGAAAACCCTCAGGGTTTAGCGTCGATGTGATGGATGCCATTGCCGCCCAAGGCAACCTCAAGATTCAATACAAGGCCTTTGATTCATGGACAAAAACAAATCAGGCGGCAAAGGATGGTGTGATAGATATCATTCCCAACATGGGCTTTACCCCTGAACGGGAATCTTTCTTAGATTTCACCTCACCCTACGAAACTTTTCGTATCAACTTTTATATCAGAACCTCTAGCCATGACCTGCTTTCAACTGAGGATATTGGCCAGAGGAAAGTTGGTGTTGTTGTTACCAATAAGGCCAGATTTATTCTAGAGGAACAGGGGGGCTATAATCTGGTCAAGGTAGAATCCCACGAAGAGCTTGTTATGCTGCTTATTTCAGGTGACATAGATGTTATCGCTATACCTGAGCCATTTATTCACAACATATTGCAAAAATCAAAGCTCCATGACCGGGTTGTATTGCTTGGCAAACCCCTTGTTGAGATCAAAAGGGGCATTGCCATAGGCAAAGGCCGGGATGAGCTGCTTACACTTCTGCGGCCGGCAGTTGATACCTTTATTCAATCACCAGAATATCAAGAAATTCTCGAAAAATGGTATGGAAGCCCAGAACCTTTCTGGAATGTCAAAAAAGTAGCTTTGCTGATGAGCACCCTTTTAGGTGCGTGCACCATTCTCCTGTTACTCTGGAGATACGTTTCCATTGTCCAACTCAACAAGTCTTTAAATGTATCCGTTGACAGACAGAGGAGGGCAGAGAAACAGTTAAGGATAAACGAAGGGGTGCTGAATAAGGCCCAGGAGATTGCCCATCTTGGCAGCTGGCACCTGGATATAAAGAAAAATATACTCACCTGGTCAGATGAGACATACAGGATATTTGGACTACACCCCCAAGAGTTCGATGCGACCTATGAGGCATTTTTAGAAGCAGTCCATCCTGATGACAGAAAAATGCTTACCGACACATATACCAATGCCGTCAAAAACAACGCCCCCTACGAATGCATGCATAGGGTTGTACGCCCCAATGGCGAAGTCAGGGTTGTCCTTGAGAGGTCTGACGATATTATTGATGAGTCTGGGGAAACAACACACTCCTTTGGCATGACCCATGATATAACCGCACAGGTGCTCGCTGAAGAAAAGCTGCGCAAAAGCCAGGAAGAATGGGAAAAGACCTTTAATTCCATCCCCGACATTATTACCCTCCAGGACAAAGAGATGCGTATTGTCCGGGCCAACAGGGCGGCGTCTGATTTTTTTGAGGTTGATAACGCTGATCTCATCGGCAAATACTGTTATGAGGTATTTCGGGGTATCACTGCACCCTGCCATGGCTGTCCCCTGGTTGAAACCATTAAGGAGGGCAAGAACTATGCGGAAACAATACAGCACGACAACCTGGGCAAGATATTTCAGGTGTCCTCTTCTCCCATCCTGGATGAAAACAAGGAGCTGCAGCTCCTTGTTCACATAGCCAAAGACATTACAGAATACAAAAAAGTTGAAGAAGAACTTTTTCAGGCCCATAAGATGGAGGCCATTGGCACCTTGGCTGGCGGCATTGCCCATGACTTTAACAATATCCTCACAGCCATTATAGGATACTCTGAAATAGCCAAACTTGATCTCCCCGCTGACAGCCATGCCAGACAAGATATTGATCAGGTGCTGAAGGCCGGCAACCGGGCGGCAGAACTTGTTAAACAAATTCTCACCTTCAGCCGCAAGTCAGATCATCGTCGCGAGCTTATATCGCCCCATCTGATCATCAAGGAAGCGCTCAAGATGCTGCGCTCGTCCCTGCCAACCACCATTAAGCTCCAGGAGGATATTGATGTGGAATGTGGTCAAATTATGGCCGCCCCCACCAACATCCATCAAATTGTCGTTAACCTCTGCACCAACTCCCTGCATGCCATGGAATCTGAAAAGGGAATGATCCATGTCGGCCTGCACCGTCAAGAAATAAGTGCTGATCAGATCGCCGGGGAACCCGGTGTATCCCCAGGCCCGATCATTGTCCTTGAGGTGGCTGACACCGGCCACGGCATGGATCAGGCAACGATAAAGCGCATTTTTGAGCCTTACTTTACCACCAAGGATGTTGGTAAGGGGACAGGGCTTGGCCTTGCTGTTCTGCGCGGAATTATTCAAGACTACCACGGCTTTATTCGTGTAGAGAGTGAGCCCGGCCAAGGGACTACTTTTTATGTGCATATTCCGGCCGTCCAACAGCAGGCAGCAACTATCGATAAGGCAGCAATGGATGAACCGCTTGCCACCGGTACTGAACGTATCCTGCTTGTTGATGATGAGGTCATGATCGCCCATATGAACAAGGCCATACTTACCCAGCTTGGCTACCAGGTATCAGCGACAACGGATAGCCTTGATGCCCTGGAGAGAATTCGACGTAACCCTGACCAGTTTGACCTGGTCATTACTGACCAGACCATGCCCAACCTGACCGGTGCTGAATTGACCCAGGAAATCCTCAAGATAAAGGACTCAATGGCCATTATCCTCTGTACAGGCTACAGCTCTGTCCTTTCCCAGGAGGACGCCCTGGCCCTTGGCATAAAAAAATACGCCAGAAAACCCGTAGATATGACAACACTCGCCAAGATTGTCAGGCAGGCGCTGGATGAAAATCAAGGCTGAAATCAAACAACTTTTTCTAAAAACATCGTATTTCAGTCTGCATGGGCGGAGATTTAAACAACACCCCCATATTTTGCCATAAGCACCATTTGGGACCATATGGGCATGGTAATCAACGATTCCCACAGCTCGGTCGCTTACAGCCATACCCCAATCAACGTCTCTGCCTTTGATCTGGGGCAGGAGCCCAGCACGGGGCCCGGATAACCGGGCATTGCCACCGTTACTGCACGCTGATCAACAGCACATCGCCGTTTGCATAATGTATGATGCTATTTCATTTCTTAAGGGCACGTTTATTGACAGCACCATCAATATTTGCCGATGGTATCCTGAAAGAAGCATTCCGAGCCAAAACACGAGATAAAATATTTTCAACCTACATGCCATGAATACAAAATGGAAAGTCATACTGGCGGTCATGCTGCTGATAACGACAATCTGCACCGTATTTCTCATCCTTGTGCAGCAACAGCATGATGACAAGGTTGCAGAAATTATCGAAGGCAAGAATGAAAGTGCTGCCTTGCTGGCCGACACCATTCTCTCAGAGTTAGCCCAAGGATACCAAAGGAGAATCATCGCCTTTACCAACCCTGCTGCTTCGCCAAGCAGGGAACTGATGATCCAGGCCTTTGCCGACCGGGATCGAGGGAAATTGCTGCAGTTAAGCAAACCATTATTTGCCGTCCTGAAAAAGGAAACCCCCTACTTCAGTACCATTGGCTGGATTCTCCCTGACAACCATGTGTTCCTGCGCCTAAAATATCCTGAAAAATTTGGCGATGATATCAGCACGATAAGACCTGATGTTGCGGCCGTTAATCGGGATAAACGCCAACACTCCGGATTCGATGTGGGGATTAGGAGTATGCAGTACCGTATAGTACAACCGGTATTCCACCGTGGTGAATATCTTGGCGCTGTACAGTTTGGCTTCAATGCCAGTATTGTCTTTGACGCACTGCAGAACAGGTTGAACACCATTGCCGGAATGGCTGTCTTGAATGAGGAATGCGATATTGCTCAAGAATCAAAGGTTCCCAAACTCAAATGCCGAACACACACTATCCGTGCCCGTGATGTAACCATATTTGAGCCTGTACAAGATCAACTTGACTGGAACAGAAACCAGCAGAGGGTTGTATTGAACGGCAGGTCACATATTATCCTTAATGTTTTGCCGTTGCTCAATTTTCAAGATGAAAAAAAGGGCGTTTTCTTCGTGGCCCTGGATATTGCAGGGCAGCTTGCCCAAAAACGAAAGCTGCTCGTCAACACCCTGATCATAAGCAGCATTCTTCTCATCTCTTCATTTCTTGTCTTATATTTCAGCTACGGGTCACTTGTCCAAAAAATCATCACCCTGAATCAATCCCTTGGGGAAAATAATCTTGAGCTTGAAAACCGAGTTCATGAGCGCACAGCCAAATTACAGGAGAGTGAAAAACGGCTGCAGAAGATTCTGGATCAAGCCCCCCTGGGGATATTGATTGCTGATTCACAGACAATGGGGTTTCAATACGTCAATCCGGCTATCTGCAGAATGCTTGGTTATGACAAGGAAGAACTGGACAACATGGGTGTTGATTCAGTACACACTGCCGCCGACCTGGACCAGATCGTCAAAGAATTCAAAGAACAGGCCCAGGGTAAAAAGAATATTGCAACAGACATCCCCTTTCTGCGCAAGGATGGCACCCTGCTTGGGGCTGACGTTTTCAGCACTCCCCTTGAGCTTGAGGGACAACCCTGTGTGGTTAGCTTTGTTGTGGATCTCACAGAGAGGAAAAATCTGGAGATACAGCTGCATCAGGCCCAGAAGATGGAAGCCATCGGCATGATGGCTGGTGGGGTAGCCCACGATTTAAATAATATCCTCTCAGGCATCGTCAGTTATCCAGAGTTACTGCTTTTAAATTTACCCCAGTCAAGTGAACTGAGAGAACCCCTAAGGGCAATCCAGGAATCTGGCAAAAGAGCAGCGAATGTGGTGGCCGACCTCCTCACCGTTGCCAGGGGTATTGCCAGCACAAGGGAATTCCATGACATCAACGTGCTGCTCAAGGAATATCTGAATTCTCCCGAATATAAGAAGCTCAAATCCTTGCACCCTGGAGTAGCCTGTACGGATCAACTTGATGCGAAACACCCTATTATCTCCTGCTCTCCCATGCATATCAAAAAAACCCTTATGAATCTGATGACAAACGCAGCAGAGGCCGTGGGCGATGGGGGGAATGTTCTGGTTTCAACCTATAACCGGCAGATTGATACATCCGAGACATTGGAACACGATATGGAACCGGGTAATTACGTGGTCCTCTCTGTCCGGGACAATGGTCCAGGTATTGCCGCCAAGGACCAGGAGCATATCTTTGAACCGTTTTATACCAAGAAAGTTATGGGACAAAGCGGTACCGGGCTTGGCCTGACGATTGTCTGGAACACTGTCAAGGATCACAATGGCAGAATTTTTGTGGAAAGCAGCGAAGGGGGAACATCCTTTCTACTCTACTTTCCAGTGAGCAAACACGGGGTCGTTGTCCAGGCCGAGAATGGCAAGACAGAAAAACTCATTGGCAACAGTGAGCATATTCTGGTTGTGGATGATGAATCGCAACTGCGGGATATTGCCAGTCAGATCTTGCGGGCCATGGGCTATACGGTTGACTCAGTCTGCTCCGGAGAATTGGCCCTCAAATTTGTGAAGGAAAAACCCGTTGACCTCATTGTCCTGGACATGCTGATGGAACCAGGCATGAACGGCCGGCAAACATATGAAGAGATGCTCAAGCTCAATCCTGGGCAGAAGGCCATTATTGCCAGTGGCTTTTCGGAGAGTGATGATGTCAAGGCGGCCCTCCAACTGGGGGCTGGCGGCTTTATCAAAAAACCTTACTCCGTGGCCCAACTTGGTCGAGTGGTTAAAGAGGCGTTAAAGAGCTGATCTAATCAGCATCACAGGCAGGTGTATTTGCCCTGCCTGTCCCCATTGATCACTCCCTGTGGCCATGGGGGATATCCTCTGTTTACCCCCGATTTTTGGTCTCCTCAAAACGGCTCAAATTTGCACGCTGATCAACAAACTAAAGGCCATGGTGGCAAGAAAAAAGGTCCCATTTTCCACATCCCCCTGCCCTTTGGCCTTGGCCGTAACAAGTATTCCTTGGCTGGAACGTGGGCATTGGTGCAAAGAAAGGCCTTAAAACATCAACAAAGACATAATGGACACAGTGGGCCATGGAAATACATGAGCAGGGAAATGTTTTAATGGAAAATGCCTTACGGCTGGCCGCTGATACGGGCAGCGATAAGGTCTTTCTTTTTCTAAACAGTGAGCAGGCGTGTAAAAAATTCAGCAATAATGTCCATGTGGCCGATGAAAGGGTCGTTTTGATTCTACCCAAAAATCAGGCGATACCAGACTGTTGCAGCAGTGATAAAACAGTCATTCACACCTGGTCTGGCAACCAGACCCGTTTTTCCCGTAATCAAATACGCCTTCATGCAGGCTGTGCTGCAGGATGTCATCCAGGCGGACAGCAAGGTGGTTTGCGTGTTGGGGCCGGCGGGCAAGGATCACCTCGATACCATTACCGTCCATGACCTGGGCCTGTCATGGAGCGAGGACTTTCCCTTTGATCCCCGCTCGCTGATCGGCAAAAAATTTTTCAGGACCGTGATCGCCGTGGTTGATATCGCCCTTGATATCGGCGCCTTGGGCCGGGAAGGAAAGTCGGTTGGCACCACCTTTATTATCGGCAATGTACACCAGGTGATGAAATCGTCTCACCAGGCAATATTTAACCCCTTCAAGGGGTACAGCGCCGAGGCACGGCAGATAACCTCATCCGAGGTGGTTGAGAGCATCAAAGAGCTTGCCCAGCTTGATGGCGCCTTTGTTGTCTCAGGCGAAGGGGTGGTAGAGGCAGCAGGCCGACACCTTGATGCGGTAAGCTCAGTGACCCACCAACTCAAAGGACTTGGCTCCCGGCACCGCGCCGCCACGAGCATGACCATCTACACCGAGGCCGTGGCGGTTGTGGTGTCAGAGAGTACCGGCCGGGTAACTGTTTTTGATCAGGGCAAGATTATTGCCTCACTTGACCCTGTTATCAGTACGAGGCTGGTCTAGCCTGTGATTACAGGGGAAACGAACTTGCGTGCCAGCCCTATTTCTAAAGGGAATTTGGGATATAGATTGTGAACCCAAAAAAGCCCCCTGTACCTTATCATCAGGTACAGGGGGCTTTTTTTTGCGGTAACGCCTAGGCGAAGGGGGGGAAAGGGGTAAAAAAATCCTATGGAGTCTCTTTGTTTTGGTTGAGCAGGTGTTCCGGAACGCCAATGGCGTCTTCAAAGGTGGCACGCTGGCTCTGGACACCGGTCATATTGGCACCGGTGAGATCGGCCTTATAGAGGAAGGCCTTGATAAGGTAGGCACGCTCCATATTGGCATTTTTCAGGTTGGCCCTGCTCAGGTCGGCCCAATGGAGATTGGCGTCAGACAGATCAGCATCTTCGAGATCGGCCTTGATCAAAATGGCATCGGTGAGGCGGGCTGAGCGAAGGTTAGCGCCCTTAAGATTGGCACCCTTGAGGTTGACCTCCTGGAGGTTGGCGCCGGATAAATCAGCCCCTTCCAGGTTCACCCCTTTGAGTTTGGTGCCGGTGAGGTCGATGCCGGACAGGTCGCAGCCAGGGCATTCTCCGCTGTCAACGAGCTGCTGGTGAGCCTGGGAAAGCTCCTTTTCTGCAGGGACGAACTCCTTGCGAATAACCTGATCTGCCCCTGGCTTCTCATGGTCAGCACCACCACCGAGCACCCCAAAGGTGAGGGTCGAAAGAAGACCTCCTTTCTCCGCCGGTTCTGCAGGGGCAGTGGGGGCAGATTTTTCAGCCCTTTTCTGCTTGCTGATCTTCTTGGTGTTTGAGCCGGGAGGGGGCAGGGCTAACACCCCGGCATTGGTGTCCGCCTGGGTGTAAGAGACCTCACGCTCCGGCACAAAGGTGTTTGCCAGGGTGCCGTCATTATTAAAGAGAAGGAAACGATCGTTGTCCTTAAAAACCCTGAAGCAATTTGTGGCGCCATCGCCCCAGTATTTAAACTGCATACAGAGTTGGTTCTTCTCGTCATCAGTGGTCCAGCGGCCAAAGGTTTTTTCACCCACCGAGTTGAGGGCGTTGAGCTTGCCGTTTTCTTGAAAAGAAATATCCGCCTCAACCGACCTATCCCAGGACACCATATGCAGGGAGTTGCCGGAGACAACGGTTTCTATATTGTCGGCACTGAGCTGCTTGGCTCCGGACTCTATGGCCCCATCAAGATTGATGCGGTTGGCACAGCCGCAGAGGCTGACAAGAAGAACGATACAGAGGGTTATTTTTATATTTTTCATGGAAGGTGGGGTGTGTTGTTTATGAATAAGGATGAGGTGACTATTTATAAACAAAGCCGGAGGGGAACGCAAAAGAAAAGAGTGTTGGGAGGAGAACCCTTCGGAGGGGTGCCAAAGTCCCCTCTCCATGGGGAGGTAAGCGACAGAGGAGACTCCGGAGGGTTAGGGAGAGGGGGAATGTAACCCGCAACAACGCACAAATCCTGGACTCCCGACCTTCCTCTATAATCCCGGCTGAATCTTATTTTGTGCCTGGGGAGGCCAGCAGGGCAGAAAGCCCTTCAGCAGAGTTCACCGGCTCTTTACAGGTGAAGTTCTCGCAGACATAGGCGGTGGCCTTGCCATCCATGGCCGTCATATACTCTATAAAGGGCATATTTTTCTCAAGAAACCGTTGGCCCGGGCCCTTGTCGGCCAGCAGGACCAGGGTGGTGGGAAGATAAGAGGTGTTGATAATCTTGACAAGCTGATCGGTATCAACGGCCCCGTAGGTACCGGCAATGATGATCTGTCTTGGTTTTTGCCGGTAAAGATCATAGGCCGCGGCCATGGCCGGCCGGGCAAAGGGCTGGCTCATCAGGCCGCCTGCAAAGAAGGAGAGGATGCCTTCCGCCCTCTGCTGCCACTCCTTATTGTCAATTATCTGGGCCAGGCGCAGCAGGTTCATGGCAACAATGGAGTTACCGGCAGGTTCTGCCCCGTCATAATCATTTTTCATCCTGATCAGGACATTTTGGGCGGTTGAAGGGCTATCAAAGAAGGCGCCCTTCGTGTCATCGTGAAACAGCTCTATTTGCACCTTGGTGAGATCCACGGCAAGCTCCAGCCAGTGGCTGTCAAAGTCAGCGCCGTAGAGGTCGAGCAGGCCCTGAACAAAAAAGGCGTAATCATCGAGCTGGCCCTGGAAATTGGCCTCACCATCACGGTGGCGCCGAAACAGGGTTTTATCATCCCTGTTAACAAGATTATTCTCTAAAAAGCGTGCTGAGCCGGTGGCGGCGCGGAGATATCTATCGTCGCCTGTGACCTTAAAGCCCTTGGCCATGGCAGAGATCATCAGGCCGTTCCAGGCGGTGATGATCTTGTCGTCAAGATGGGGCCGGGGCCTTTTCTGGCGTGCTGCAAAAAGGCTCTTCCTGCCCATGGCCAGGATGTTTTTGATCCCCTCCTCGCTTTTTGAGAATTTTTGCGCTGTTTGGGCCAGGCTGTACTTGGCGTAGAGGATATTTTTGCCGCGAAACTCAGCCATGGGATCAGCCAGGGCATTACCCTCTGTCTCCACCCCATAGAAGAAGTTAAATATTGCCCCGGCCTCAACACCAAGCAGCCTGACAATCTCCGCCTCTTGCCACAGATAAAACAGACCCTCGCCATGACGGGTGCGATCATGCTCGTCAACACTGTCAGCGTCCTCGGCAGAGTAAAAACCACCCTGGTCATCGGTCATGTCACGCAGAACATAATCGAGGATTGCGCTGCCGATATGACGATAAAAGGGGTCGTGGCCCACGAGAAAGGCGTCAAAGTAGAGGCTGGCAAGCTGGCCCTGGTCATAGAGCATTTTTTCAAAATGGGGCACCCGCCACTGGCCATCAACGCTGTAGCGATGAAAGCCGCCGCCAAGCTGATCGTACATGCCGCCCCTGGCCATTTTTTTCAGGCTGAAGAGCACCATCTCCCTGGCCTGGTCGTTTTTCTGCCAGGCGTTATAGCGCAGGAGCTGGTCAAAAATAGCCGGGCGCGGAAACTTCGGCGCTGGGCCAAAACCGCCAAAGTCGCTATCAAAGCCTTGAGACGCCTGCTTAAAGCAGAGATGGAGCAGTTCTTCTGAGAGGGGTTTTTCTGCTGCGGTGGCAGAGGCCATGTTGAGCAGCCCATGGGTGATCTCCTCGGCATGGCCGGTCAGCCTGGCCCGATCCCCCTGCCAGATGCCATTGATCTGTTGGAGAAGGTCAAGAAAGCCGGGGCGGCCATGGCCCGACTCTGGTGGAAAATAGGTGCCGGCATAAAAGGGGCGGCGATCAGGCAGGAGGAAGACAGACATGGGCCAGCCGCCGCTGCCGGAAATGGCCTGGGTGGCAGCCATGTAGATCTGGTCAATATCAGGGCGCTCTTCCCGGTCAACCTTGATGGCAATAAAATGTTCGTTTAAAAAGGCGGCCACATCGTCATTTTCAAAGGATTCATGGGCCATGACATGGCACCAATGACAGGTTGAATAGCCAATGGAAAGGAAGATGGGCTTGTCTTGCTGTTCGGCCCGTTTGAAGGCCTCATCGCCCCAGGGTAGCCATTGCACCGGGTTACAGGCGTGTTGAATGAGGTAGGGACTTTTTTCGTTAATGAGGCTGTTGGCCTTTTTGCCGGCCTGTATTTGCCGGGTGACAGACTCAGATGGGGGAGGGGCGTGGCCGGCTGAATCCATGGGCATACCAAGGCTGAAGATAACGAGGATGAACAGGCCAAAAATTGACACACCTGACGCCTTAGGGATCATTACCACATAGGATCATGGTGACGATTCCTTTATTGTCAATATTGAAGTGATAGACGAATGTCTTGCCCACCCCGGCCTGGGTATCCTCACAGAGGGTGGGGATGGAGAGGGTAAATGGCGTGTCCGGCATAAGTTCGCTGAGCAGGCCGCCGGTTATGGTATTAAGAAGCTCCTTCATCATGTCGCCCACCGCCTCCATGGTCAAGTCCTCAAGGCCGTAGAGGTTTTCGGCAATGGACCAGCCCAGATGCTCGGGGGCGGAGAAAAACATCCTGGTCTGCACCGGTGAAAGAATTTCCATCACCGTGGTAATGGAGTTCGACGGCGGGGGTTCCTCATCGGTGAGCCGGGCCTCCATAAAGCCCATTTTTTCAAAGGTGGAACCAACCACCCGGGCCACGGCTTCCTCGTGAGGGCGTTTTTTGCCCTGCTCTATAAAAAAAAGATCACTCTCCCCAGCCATCGTCATCCTCCTCTGCCTGTACAAAGCTCTTTAAGACATCATATATTTCCGTGGTGGAAAAGGGTTTTGGCAGGACGTCAAGGGCGCCCATGGCCAGCAGGGCATCCCGGCGGGCCATATTCCCGGCGCTGGAGACAACCAGGACCGGGATGTGCTGGAGATCCGGATCCTCCTTAAGGGTCTTTAAAAAAGTTTCGCCATCCATCTCCGGCATCATCAGGTCGGTGAGAATGAGGTCTGGTGGAGTTTCCCTTATTTTTTCCAGGGCATCAATACCGTGCACCGCCTGCATAAATTCGGCATCGTGCAGCCCTATATTGGTCAGACATTTTTTTGCAAATATGCGGGCCGTGGTGGTGTCGTCAACAATAAGAATACGCATTGGCATAAGGGGTTACTCGTTCATTGATTCTTTAAGTTTCATAAAGCCGCTGTCTGTTTCCAGAATGATCTGGGCCAGGTCATCATCGGTAATGTCGATAAAATCACGGTAGCGACTGTCGAGCAGATAGCGCATGGCATCGGCGCCCGTATCCCGGCCAGTCATCATGGCCACAATATCACCCAGATGAACCGCGTAGACCAGGGAGCGATGCTCCTCCGCTGCCCTGGCTGGTTCATGGTGATAGCGGATGACAGAGGGCAAAGGCTCCGGCAGGTTCCAGTGGATGGCCAGGGCATACCCGGCCTGGGTATGGTCAATGCCCAGGAGTTTTTCCTCTGCAGAAGCATAGTCATCCACCTCTCCCTTGTCCAGAGAATCGAGGATGGTGGCCAGGGAGCCTTTGAGAAAATCGGAAACAATGGCCTTGCCGATGTCGTGGAGAAGGCCGCAGGTAAAGGCAATATTGCTGTTGAGCGGCTCTTTGCTTAACTCGGCAACCCTTTTGGAGGCCAGGGCAGTGAGCAGGTTGTGGTCCCATAAACCGCCCTTGTGGCCATCGTAACCGGCCAGATCGCAGTGGGAAATCATCTCGGCCGTCTCACTCATCACCAGGGAGACAAGGACGTTTTCGCCGGCATAGGAGATGGCCCGTTCCAGGTCACTGATTTTGCTTTGCGGAGAAAAGGCCACGGAGTTGACCAGTTTAAGGGTCTTGGCGGTGAGGGCGGCGTCATACTTGATAACCCTGACAATATCCTTCAGGTCATGATTTGCCCGGCTGGCAACCGCCAGGAGCTCGACAGCACTGGGGGAGAGGAGTTTAACATCCTCGATAACCTTGAGTATGTCGTTTTTGGTTGCGACCATCCTATAATCTCCAGTCCTCTTTTCCAGGTGAAGAGAGGGTAATCCTGCCATTTTTGGCGCTCAGGGTTACGGTTCTGCTTATGGTACCGCCCACATCTTCGGTGCGGGGGCTGACCCCGTATTTCCAGAGAACTTTTTTTACGGCCAGGACATTTCTCGCGCCGATATTAAAGACATTGTTTGGATCCATGATCTGGGCACCGCCGGCAATTTTGGCAATCATCTGCTTGGGGCCACCGGAACAACCCAGGGCCATCATCTCCCTGATCAGGGCAGGGATGCCGGTATCGGCAAAATAACCAGGTTTACCCTGGGCCTTGGTGGGATTAATGGATGATTCGGGCAGGGCAACATGCACCATACCAACGATCCTGGTCTTAGGATGGATGAGCATAACAGCAACGCATGACCCAAGGGCATAGGTTTTAATGAGCTCGGGTGGATTTTTTGAGGCTCCAAGATCGCCAACGCCAAGTACTAAGATGATAGACCCCCGGAAAAAGTAGAAGAGAGAGGTTTCATTCTCAGAAATGGGGGCTGGCTTGTCAAATGGATTTTTAAGAAGGATCTCATCACGGCAATAAATAACATAACTGTTCAGGGTAAGCTATAAATTGGCCTAAACTGGGTACCGTACCTATCCAGGTAAGCATAGACTCCGAAATGAGCGAAGATGGGGGTGGAGCTGAATAGGCACCAATTAACAGGGGCTTAACCAGAGGGAGGGGTATGGACAATGAGCATGGGTATTTGGCTGTTCTGGCTGACGGCGTCGGCCAGGGAGCCGAAAATCATCCGTTGAAACGAGCTGCGCCGGGGAGCGCCCATGACCACCAGATCGTGGGACGCCGCCTCCTTGTGGATGGTTTCCAGGCGCGATTCAGACTTGACCACCTTGCACCGAAAGCCGTGCTGGGTCTTGATCTGGTGCATGATCAACCAGTCCTCCAGCTCTTTTTCCTTCTTGGCCATATCCTGGGCCGGCTGATCATAGGGCAGGAGGTGGAGAAGGGTGATGGAATGCTCACCCACCTTGGAAAGGGCCTTGATCACCGATCTTACCTCGTCGAGCTGGTCCATGGAGACCAGGGGCACCAGAATCCTCTCGGTGTGTAATACCCCGTGAAAGCGTACCACAATAACCGGGCAGACGGCTATCTCAGCCACCCGTTCCACCACCTTCTGAAAGCCCTGGATGGTTCCCTCAATGGGATAGCCGATGACCATGCCCTTGGTCTGGTTACGGACAACGGTGAGGGAAAGGGCCTGGGCCACATGGTCGCTGCGCACCAGTTTTTTCTGGAGGGGGTAGCCCATGGAGCGTACCTCTTCCTCCTCCTTGGCAAAAAGGGCATCTTCGTCCGCCACCTTTCTCCTGGGGGAGATCACCCGCACGGCCATGGGTTCCGCCCCTAGATGGTGGGCGTAGATAGTGGCCAGGCGGGCAAGGCCGATGACCGTGGCTTGGTGGGCGGCGCCAAACATGACCACCCCATCCCTTTTGTCAGGTGGGACCAGCTTCTGCCATATCCAGGGCACGATGGTGATGCCGGCTGTGGAGCGCAGCTTTTCGGTACATTCTTGGGCCGACAGGCCCTCATAGCCGGGCCGGGGTCTAATGGTAAGCTCGTCAGTACCCACCTCCCCCGCCTTTACCAGGGCAAAACGGGCCATCAGCGGCCCAAAAAGCTCGGAGAGCACCACACCGGTGAGCACCACCGGTGTAATAATGGCGGCCAGCTCAGAAAGGCTGGGGGTGGCTGAGATAAGAAAGATAAGACCAATGGCGACACCGGCTTGGGGGGCCAGGGCATAGCCAAGGTAACGCTGGACAGGGAGGGGGGCGCGGGCCGCCTTGGCCCCGGTATGGGCCCCGATAATTTTACCGGCAAGGCGAACAAAGAAATAGCAGAGACCAATGATGCCGGAGGCGCCCAGGGCAGAGATATGAAGCTGTGAACCGGCCAGGGCAAAGAAGAGGATATAGATGGGGGGCTCAAAATCATGGAGGGCACGGAAGAGGCGGACATCCCTCTTGTCACGGTTTATCAGGGTACAGCCTGCGGCCATACCGGCCAACAGGGGGGAGAGGTTGAGGAGGCTGGCCGTTTCACCGCAGAGCAGGAGCAGGGCCAGGCCGGCGGACAGCATTTCACCACGCTGTTTGAGCCTGTGGAGGACAAAGTCAATGAGCAATCCGGTGAACACCCCCAGCAGCAGGGCAAGGAGTATTTCCCGGCCGCTCATCACAACAGTGGCCAAAAAGGAGCCCTGGGTGCTGGCCAGCAGATTGCCGGCCGTTGCCATGGCCACTCCAAAGGCCATAATGGCCATGCTGTTGTTGATGGCCACCACGGCAATGAGGCTGGAGGTCAGGGGGCCACGGGCCTCCAGTTCCCGGACAACATGGAGGGTACTGGCCGGGGCCGTGGCCACGGCCACGGCAGCCAGCAGGATGGCGAGGGAGAGCAGCTTGGGAAAGTCCAGGACGGGATTGCTGGCCTGAGTGTAATGGGCCGCAAAAAAACAGGCGATGGCCACCAGGACAAAGGTGATGGTGGTTTCAGCAAGGGCAATATAGCCCACGGTGCGAGCCACCTTTTTGAGCTCCTTAAATTCAATATGCTCACCAATACCAAAGGCGATGAGCATCAGGGCGATTTCAGTGAAATGGCTGAGGCGGTGGCCCACCAGGTCTTCGGTGATAACGCCAAACCCAGAGGGCCCCATGAGGAGGCCTGCCAGGATATAACCGGTAACAGAGGGGAGCTTGAAGTATTTTCCCAGGTAGGAAACAGCAAGACCGGCAGCAAGGAGAAGGGCAAGGGCAAGGGTAACTTGTTCCATCTCCCCAGCTTAACATTCTCCGCCTTGCTTGTCGAAACCTGTTCATGACCTGAACAATTAATGCCGCCAGACAGGGGGATAATCCATGGCGGCCTGGACCAAGGCGGAGAAGGGAGGCTTGGGGGGCAGGAAAAGAAAAAGGACAGGGAGAAATCCAGCCCTTTCTTATGTAAAAATTTCAGCCCGGCTGGTTAACGATATGGAGCCCTGTCTCTTTCATAAAAACCTGAAGAACTTCTCTTTTTTCAGTGGTAGAAGAAGGTTGCCACCCTTTAGTTAAAAAAGTTTTCCAGCCTCAAGAGGAATAAAAAGCCGTGAATCTCCCCTCCCTGCCCATCAATGCGGTGCTTAACGATGTCCGTGCTGCCCTGGCCGATTGCCCGGCCGCGGTTCTTGCCGCCCCTCCCGGCTCGGGCAAGACCACCATCGTGCCCCTGGCCCTGGTTGATGAGCCGTGGCTTGCCGGGAAAAAGATCATCATTCTGGAACCCCGGCGTCTGGCGGCCCGCATGGCGGCAAAACGGATGAGCGATATTGCCGGTGATAGGGTTGGCGGCCTGGTTGGCTATCGCATCCGTTTTGATAAAAAAATCAGCCCCCGCACCCGGATCGAGGTGGTCACCGAGGGCATTCTCACCCGGATGATCCAGAACGACCCGGAACTTGCCGGCGTCGGCCTGGTGGTGTTTGATGAGTACCACGAGCGCTCCCTTGTTGCCGATCTGGCCCTGGCCCTCTGCCTGGATGCCAGGGAGCTTCGCGATGACCTGAAAATGATGATCATGTCGGCCACCATGGATACCTCCCGCATCTCCCAACTCCTGGGCGGGGCGCCGGTGATTGCCGGAGAAGGCCGCTGTTTTCCGGTAACGGTACACTATCTTCCCCGCCCATCCCCTGATTACCTTATTCCGCGCACGGTTAAGGCTATCCGTAAAGCCCTGGCAGAGCAGGTCGGTGACATCCTGGTTTTCCTGCCGGGCGTGGGGGAAATCAAGGCTGTGCAGAGGCAGATTGACGGTGATTTCCTCTGCCTGACCCTCTATGGCAACCTACCCCAGGCCAAGCAGGATCTCATTTTTGCCCGGACAGACAAAAGACGGCTGATCTTGGCCACCCCCATTGCCGAAACCAGCATTACCATCGAAGGTGTCTCGGTTGTTATTGATTCCGGGCTCATGAAGACACCCCGTTTCTCTCCAACAACCGGTTTGACATCTTTGCACACCGTTTCCACCTCCAAGGCCTCGGCTGACCAACGAACCGGCCGGGCCGGCAGAATGGGTCCAGGCAGC
>JAUVQZ010000152.1 GCA_030597865.1 Pseudomonadota bacterium
GGGTTACCCAGGACAAAGAGGGTGTTGTCCTTGATGACATCCTGGCGCAGGGCAAAGATCAGGAGCTCAGATCCTATGCCCTGCCTTTGGAACTCGGGCTTCACGGCCATGGGCGCCAGATGCAGGCCGCAAACCTCAGAACCGTTATAGGCCTTGGAAAAGGCAATATAGGCGATGATCTTGCCCACATGAATACACACCCATTCATGGACAACCGTGCCATTTTTGTGGAAATTTTCGACCAGTTTAACCTCATAGGTGCCATTAGGGAATGCCTGTAGCAATAAGGCAGAGGCCTTGGGGTAATTTTCAGGTGTGAGTTTACGTATGTTCATAGTTTTACTATCCACGGGAATTAACCCATTCCGATCTTTGTTATGCCACCACCTTGTGGACCAGCATATTCATAACCAGCCGGATCATCGTGTCCTTATGGGCAGGGTCTGACTGGGCAACCAGCAAGGTCAGCGCCGCCAGACCAATATCATTGATCACCGGTTCACCCTGTTCACCCAGCAGCCGTTGATTACGGTTCAAAAAATCAACGAATAAAAATGCGGCACTACGTTTATTGCCATCAGAAAAAGGATGATTTTTGATGACAAAATAGAGCAGATGGGCTGCCTTGGCCTCAATGCTGGGATAGGCTGGTTCACCAAAGACCGTCTGGTCGAGATTGCCGAGCAATGCGGCCAGCCCTTCCCCCCGCTCCTGAGCAAAGAGCGCTGTTGCCTCCTCACGCTGGATCAGCTCATCTTTTAATCCTGCTAAAGCAGCTCGTGCCTCATCAACCGTCTGCAAAACGCCACCTGCTTGGGAAGGTGGCTCCGTCAGCAGCCCTTCGTCGTAGCGTTGCAGCAGCAAAAAGGTGTGCGCATAGCGACTAACGATCTCCACCAGCCCCCGTCCGTGGTCGGCAAGGAGCTCCGGACTTTGCACTGCTTTGCGCACCAGTGACAGCGCCGCTTCAAGCTCCCGGGCATTGGCCTCAAAACGTTGGCGGTTGAGAGTCCAGCCCTGGGTCAGGTGCTCACGCAGCACGCGGGTGGCCCATTGACGAAAGCGGGTCGCTCGTGATGAGTTGACGCGATAACCAACTGAAATAACAGCATCAAGATTAAAATGATCTATTGAGCGCCTCACCTTGCGGTTACCCTCCGAACGAACTATTTCCAATTTGGAAACAGTTGCCTCACGTTCTAGCTCACCGCTTTCGAAAATATTTTTCAGATGTTTTGAAATTGCTGCTTTTTGTACATCAAAAAGAGCGGTCATCTGCTCTTGGGTCATCCAAATGGTTTCGGCTCTCAGGCACACTTCGGTCATGGCAGTACCATCCTCCGCCTGGTAAATCAAAATTTTACTGGCCATTTTCACTTCTCCATTCGTTGACGACCATCTATGCTTGTAACGTACTCATTTTAAAGGGAATTAAAGAGTTCGGTCCCTTTTTCTTTGCTGGCGGCAGCGGACCACGGGTGGCGTCTCGCCCTATGACCCTTGATGAAAGGCGACTAAGGCCTCCTTGTCGCGGCTGGCTATCTGGTGGGCCACCTTGGCCGGCACCACCTCGTAACTGTTGCCAAACCTGACAATGGCCGCCTGGCCGCGGCTCAACTGGTCAGCGATCTCAGCTGAGATATAGATTCTCTTTATCCTGGTGCCATCGACAAAATTATAGGCCTCACCCCGATCATCCTTGTCCAGGCGATTCTGCTCGATGAGCTGCTTTACCTGGGCCAGGCGCTCCTGTTGCCGCTTCTCCTCAGCGTGCTGGCGATTCAGCTCCTGAGCACGCTTTTTCTGGGCGGCCAGTTCCTGCTTAACCTGGCTCGTCTCTGCAGGGGGCTTATTGTTCTTATGCTGTTTTTTACTGACACGCTGCTCATGCTTGGCCTTGTTGACCTGTTTTTTGTTGACCAGCCCGGCCTTAAGAAGCTGGTCCTGAAATGGATTCCCCATGATCTTTCTCCGACACGATCATTCAGCTGTCAGCCCTGAATGCCTTGTTTTCTCCTTAGTAATTACCATCCCACGGCCCAGCCAAGATAACCTTGACGAGCAGATAGGCCCCAGATTAATCACCCCCCCCCAAAAAAAAATGCCCAGGGCAGCGGCAAGCAGGCCCAGTTATTTCTGCCCCTTCATCAGGGCGGCCAGGGCGGCAAAGGGCTGTTGGGTGGTGTCATCATTCTGGCTGCGTTCGCCACCGGAGCCGCCATGCTCGCTGGCCAGTTCCCGTGAGTGGACATTGTCGTGACAGTAGAGACATAACAACTCCCAGTTGCTGCCGTCGGCCGGGTTGTTGTCGTGGTTGAGATCCCGGTGATGGACCGTGAGTTCCTTCAGTTTTTTGCCGGCAAACTCCCGGCCGCACAGACCGCAGACCCAGGGGAACAATTTGAGGGCCCGCTCGCGATAGGATTTATCACGCATTGCCTTGTCGCGTAGAGCCTCGTCCATCATGCCTTTGCCATTACCGCCCTTACCCTGCATATTCTCTCTCCAAAAAGATTTCCTCGGTCAACTCACCGATACCAGGAGTTTAACCCTGAATCAGCTTCCTGGCCAAGGGTTTCGAGCAGGTCAGGTGTGTTGAATAATTTTTCGCATAATTCACATTTTCTGTACTGGACGATTTCCCGGGCCTTAAAACCGGCAAAAGATGCCATGGCGCTTATACCCATATTGCGAATGTGGGTATACAACCTGTTTGTTTCACTCTTGTTGAAAAGCTGCTCAACGGTATGCTCCTTGAGATTGCCAAGGTGAAAGAAGTTGGTGTTTGTGAAATGGCTGCCGGCATCGCAGCAGGCATACATGTCCAGGTTTGGCGCAAGATAGGGGTTCATGGGACAGCAGTTTGCCTGGTAATCGGTGCGGATGGGCAGGCGCTCAAATGATTGTGCCCGGCCGGCAAAGATGACGGGCTCCGGGAAAAATTTGAGGCCATGGTCCCGGAGATAGTGTTCAAAGGCATCATCCTGTTCTGAGAAATCCGTCACAAATGAGATGAAGTAATCCAGGCCATTCTGCTGACAACTCTGGGCGGCATTCAAGATATTCTGGCGCGCTATATTTTTCTGGTGCCAGCGGCTATAGCTCAGGCGCAGTTGCGACAGCCCCTTTTTTTTGAGCCGGATGATGTAGGCATCGGCAAGCTTTGCTGTCTTGGCCCAGAAACTATTGGTGACCACCCGGGTGTACATGCCATGGTCACGGCATAGGCCGACCAGCTCGGCAATATCATCCAGATAGATAAGGGGCTCACCGGCCGTAAAGCTGATACCCCGGACCTGGGCATTGGCCAGTTCAACAATGATCTCCTTGGCCTGGGCCAGCTCCATCTTGACATTTTCCGGGATGGCGTCAGCGGCAACACAGTGTTCACATTTGACATTGCATTGTGTTGAGTAGCCAAAGGCTATTGTTCTCATAATGCCGCTCACTTTTGACCGAGCTGCTGGATAAGCCGTTTGATGCGGAGGTGGGCGACATCGACATCGGCCAGGCAGGCAAAGGCCTTGACCTCCTCGGGGTGGGCCAGATCAAAACCGCTGCGCAGGGGATGACGGCCAAGGAGCGCGGCCACAAAGGCGCGCTCCAGCCGATCCCCTGACTCATCCGATTGCTCCGCATCTGGCAGGTCATACCAGGCCCGAAATTGGGGCTCACGCAAGGCCTGGCGCACCTCCTGCTGAAGGCCATGGGTGGCGGCAAAGCCGTGCCTGAACAGATCGCTCATATACCAGGCTTCCAGTAACTCGGCCGCTTTGCCTGCTGCTTTGGCGTTGTCCAGCAGGCAGTCGGGATCCTGTTTGGCTATCAATGCCTCCAGGCCCAGGCAAATGGTGTCCCGCACCCGTTCGGCAATATCGGTGATCTGTTTTGTGTCCTTGGTTTTTTCGCCATAGGCAATGATGGCGCTGTTGATGGCCCAGACAATTTCCTGCTCCAGGCGGGCCAGGCATTCATGGTCAGTAATCAAGGCCAGCCCCTGTTGTAACAGGGTGGACTCGGTTAAGGGGCCGGCATAGACGGACGGTACCCGCGTGACAGGGCTGTCTGTTGGTTTCTGCGGCCGGGACAATGGCTGGTGCGTGGTGGGCCTGGAGAAGAAAACATCGGCCTCGTCTGGTGTGACAAAGCCGATATCCTCCATGCGGCCATTGCGGAAGCGCAGGGCCTCTTCTTCGATCTGCATGGGCAGATCAACGCGGACCTCGCTCAGCAGTTGGTGGCTGGCGCTTAAGTCGTATTGGTACAGGGCATCCAACACCGTAAAGGGATGGATCTTCAGGGCCAGTTCGGTCTTTAGCTCCAGGAGATAGAAGCCGTCTGGGGTCATGGCGCGGGCCGGTTCATTCTCCTCCTCATTATCCTGGGGCGGAACATCATCCATATCAGGATCATATACCGTGACGGTCTGGGCCAGAAAGAGGAGCTGCACCACATAATCCAGGGAGAAAAAAGACTTGGCCAGGGTCTCGGGGCCGGCCAGGGAAAAGGCAGTCAGCCATTCATCAAGACTGTCGGCGGCAAAATCGTGGCGACTCCAGCAGTCCAGGTCAACACAGGCCTCCAATTGTTCTTCACTGAGCTGGAGAAGGATGGGCAGGGACTGACCCAAACCCATCTCCCTGACGATATAGTATGCCTCTAAGGGCTCGAGGGCTGCGACCTCGTCGGCCAGATGGGTGGCGGCCAGAAGGCGCTCACCCCGGCGGGCCAGGGCGCGGGTCAGATCGGCGCGGAACGGGGTTAATTCGATGATCGTATTGTCGGTCATATTCTCTTATCAGTGGGAGGTGATTGATGCGCCTTGTAGCAACACGCGGGGAATCTGCGCTTATTTGCCAAGCAGAGGCAGGTTGCCCCCATGCCATGTCTAAGAAATGAGGCAGAGATACCCTTAAGATAATGTAATAATGCAAGCCTGTCCCGGACTATAACCGGCAGGGATTGTCAATTCGTCTGGCACATTGGCCGAGGTTGCGCCACCAGATAATTAAGTTTAGGGTAGGGTGTCCAGTGGACAGTGGTGGTTGCGTCACCAGGCAGCCATGTCCTTTTTAAAAGCCAAGGGTAAAATCCGCGAGAAAATCGTCCAATGAAGGTCATTATTGCCGAAAAGCCGTCGGTGGCGCGCGACATTGCGGCTGTCCTCGATATCACGGCCAAAAAGAAGGGGTATATTGAGGGGCGTGGTTGCGCGGTCACCTGGGCCTTCGGCCATCTGGTGACCCTGCAGGAGCCGGGGGAGTATGATCCGGCCCTCAAGCGCTGGTCCCTGGAAACCCTGCCCTTTGTACCAAAGGAGTTCAAGCTCACCCTGATTAAAAACCGGGGCGTGGACGAGCAGTTCCACATTATCGAGACCCTGTGCCAGCAGGCCGAGGAGATCATCTGCGCCACGGATGCCGGCCGCGAAGGGGAGCTGATCTTTCGCTACATCCTGGCCCAGGCCAACTGCGAGGATAAGCCCATCCGCCGCCTCTGGCTCAACTCCCTCACCCCTGACGCCATTTCAGAGGCCTTCAAGGATCTCAAGGATGGCCACGACTATGACGCCCTCTATGCAGCGGCCCGCTGCCGCAGCGAGTCTGACTGGATTGTCGGCCTCAACTCCACCCGTTACTACACGGTGCGCCACGGCCGGATCGGCGGCGGCAATGATCGGGTGCTCTGGAGTATCGGCCGGGTCCAGACCCCGGTGCTGGCCATGATCGTTGAACGGGACGACACCATCAGCCAGTTCCGGCCCCAGCAGTTCTGGGAGCTGGCCAGTCGCTATCGCCAGGTGGTGTTCAAATACAGGGGCAAGCGCTTTGAAAAGGCGGACAGGGCCCAGGCCCTGCTCGACAAAATAAGCGGCCAGTCCTTTGAGATCACCGGCAGTGCCGGTAAGGAGAAAAAGGAGAAGCCGCCGCAGCTCTTTGATCTCACCACCCTGCAGCGCCA
Organism: Pseudomonadota bacterium; assembly: GCA_030597865.1. Taxonomy (GTDB): domain Bacteria; phylum Desulfobacterota; class Desulfobulbia; order Desulfobulbales; family SURF-16; genus BM506. The sequence goes on from JAUVQZ010000152.1 coordinate 5,962, forward strand.
GGTCAACAAGCAGCACGGGATCTCGGCAGCCGATACCCTGGCCGCCACCCAGAATCTCTACGAGAAAAAGCTGGTCACCTATCCCCGTACCGATTCACGCTATCTCAGTAAGGATATGAAGCCACGCATCCCCAAGATCCTGGCCCAGCTCAAGGCCCTCCGGTCGGAGGAGATCGCCCCCCTTGACCTGGCGAAACTGCCCTTTAACAAGCGGATCATCGACGACACCAAGGTCACTGATCACCACGCCATCATTCCCACCGGCGTTAAGCCCCAACACCTCGGGGCCAACGAACAGCTGGTGTACGATGCCATTACCACCCAGTTCATCGCCGCCTTCTATCCGGTCTGCATCAAAAAGATCACCACGGTGGATGGCGTCAGCAATCAGGTGAAGTTTCAGGCCAAGGGGACACAGACAATCGAGCCGGGCTGGACCGTGCTTTTTAAGAAAAAGAAGCAGGGCCAGGGGGCTGCTGGTGATCAGACCCTGCCGGTTTTTGAACAGGGCGAAACCGGACCCCATGAGCCTTACCTGCACGAAGGCAAAACCAAACCGCCCAATCATTTCACTGAAAATTCGCTGCTGGGCGCCATGGAGGCGGCCGGTAAATTTGTTGAGGACGATACTCTCCGCGAGGCATTGAAAGAGCGCGGCATCGGCACCCCGGCCACCCGGGCGGCCATCATCGAAACCCTGCTGCGCCGCAACTATATCAGGCGGGACAAAAAACAGCTGCGCTGCACCGATATGGGACGCTGCCTTATTGCCCTTATTCAGGACCCGTTACTCAAATCACCGGAGATGACCGGCGAATGGGAGGAGAAACTCAAACAGATTGAGCGCAGCCAGCTTGACCCTGACGCCTTCATGGCCGGGATTGGCGACTATATTCGCGGCCTGATCCAGA
>JAUVQZ010000031.1 GCA_030597865.1 Pseudomonadota bacterium
ATGGGACAAAATATCTATGGATGAAATTGTCCCCACAGAGTAAAAAGTGTTCTAGAAATTTTACCATAACCTCTTCACAAGAGATTCCCTCGCTTTTTAGTGGGGACATATAAAGGAGTGCATCATGCCATACGCCCATAACCCATACGGTGCAGGAGACCGTGCCGTCCGTTCCATTGATCGTAATCGGGAAAAGGAACGACGCGTCATGCTCAAACTTGCCCAGAAGCATTCCGGCGAGCTGTCCACCAGACTTGTCCAACGCCTGCTGGACACCCATATCATTGAAACCACCAACGTTGATGCCATCCGGGAGCATTTCAACTCCCTGTTCCAGAAAATGCGCGACATGGACGATTTTGATCTGCAGTACAAGATCGCCCCGTTGAGGCAGCTTGCCGCTGATCCAAACTTCCTCACCCTCTACGTTACCCAGCATATTATTGAGGACCTTATCGACCATTCGGAGATTGATGACATCTTTGGTGACGACCAAGAGATCTTTCTGGCCGTTGACTCTATCATGGACAAGCTGCGGCCGCCAGAATAGTTTTTGTACGCAGTGTGCACCTCAAAGGGCACGGAGGACACGGAGTTTTTTTGTACTCACTCCGTGTCCTCCGTGCCCTTCGTGGTTTCTAGCCCCCAACACCTGATCTTTACCTGACCATGCCTACCTCCCAAAACGCCATCCATCCCACCCGCATGCCCCATCTCCTCTATGCCAACGCTAAGGGGGAGATTCTTGACCTGCCAGACCTTGACATGGCCGGTCGCGCCGGACGCTGGTTTTTTAGGCCCGAGCTCACCGACATTATCCCCCTGCCGGAAAACAGTGATATCTTTGTCCTGCCCAACCGGATGCCCATTGGCTTTGACCCAGAGAGCAACGAAGCGGTTCTTGTCCAGGAAAACCCGGACAACCCAAGGGACGGCATCCAGTCTGTGGCGGCCTTCATGGCCCCGGCCCACACCACCATCTACACCGCCGCCTTTGAAAAGGACCAGAGCGATCCGCAGGCCCTGCCCCTCTTTGCCTACACGGCAGTGGGCTGGCTTGATGGCAAATTCTGGGTCTGCGGCTTTCGCAGTGATCCGGATACACGCCAGGAGTTTGGCCACATCCCGGAGGAAACCATCCGCGACAAGACCAACAAGGGTCTTAAGAAATACAAGAACAACAGGTTGATCCAGCATCTTGGCAAATGCTCGCTGACCTATGGCTGCCCCGCAGCAAAGAATCTTTTCCTGGGGCGGTATGAGGCCCCCCTGCCCTGTTCACCAACCTGCAATGCCAAATGTGTGGGCTGTATCTCCCTGCAGCCCTCAGGCTGCTGCCCCTCCACCCAGGACAGACTCAAATTTGTACCCAGCCCCCAGGAGATTGCCGAGGTTGCCCTCAGTCATCTTGACAAGGCTCCCCACGGCGTGGTCAGCTTCGGCCAGGGCTGTGAGGGGGAACCGCTGCTCCAGGCCAAAACCATTGAAGAGGCCATCCGCCTGATCCGTAAAGAGACGTCCATGGGCACCATTAATATCAACTCCAATTCCAGCCTGCCCGAGGCCGTGGAACGACTGGCTGCTGCCGGACTTGATTCCATCAGGGTCAGCATCAACTCGGCCCGCAAGGGCTGCCACACCCTCTATTACCGGCCAGAGGGTTTTAATTTCAAGGATGTCCTGGAGTCGATTCTGGTCATGAAAAAGGCCGGGAAATTCGTATCAATCAATTATTTCACCCTGCCCGGCTTCACCGATGACCCGGATGAATTTGCCGCCTTTTGTGATGTTGTTGATCTCTATCGTCCCGATCTCATTCAACTTCGCAATCTGAACATGGATCCGGACTGGTATTTTGAGGTCATCCAGCACCCGGCCCGCCAGAAGCCCATGGGTGTACAAAACTGGCTCAATGGGGTAAAAAAACGCTTTCCGGATCTCAAATTCGGCTATTTCAACCCGGCATTACGTTAATTATTGGTCATTACTCGTCTTTAGATCCCAACCATCAAGATAAGGTTTTCCCAGATGGAAAAAAAAAATCATCACCCTGCAAGACTGTTTCAAGCATTACACCTATGACCAGGACAAGGTCTGCTCGCCGGAAGAAACCGTTGAACGCTTCAAGGCCCGCCTCAAGGAGCAGAAGCTCGATGTCCTCAAAGAGGTGAAACGCATTGACAACGGCCGCCTGGACATCCCGGTCTACTTCAGCGTCTGCGGCAAGGACGCCCTGGACATCATCGGCAACAAAAAGCAGATGGGCAAGGGCTCCACCCCGGAGCAGTCCCAGGCCTCGGCCTGCATGGAGCTTGGCGAACGCTTCAGCTTCTTCTCCTTCATGAAGGACCCGGACAACTTCATCCATGACACCTATGCCGGGGTCAAGGCGGCCGGTCACCCGGTGCTGCCCCTTAAAAGATGGTTGGCCTCGGTCCACGATGAGACCACCAGCGAGGAGACCCTGGAAAAGCTGATCGCTGACATCCCCATCCAGTGGGTATGGGCCAACAACCTCACCAAGGGCGAAGAAACATTGATGCCCTTTAGCTGGTTCTATGCCATTAATGAGTTTAATGGTCCTTCTGCCGGCAACACCTACGAAGAGGCGGTGAGTCAGGGCCTGGCAGAGATTGTCGAGCGCCATGTCTGCGCCGTGGTTAGCTATGAGAAAAAGAATACCCCCACTATTGATCTGGCCTCGGTCAAGGACCCGGTGGCCCAGGAGCTCATTGAGAAATTCACCAAGAACGGTGTCCAGATCTATCTTAATGATTTCACCTTAGACACCGGCATCCCCACGGTGGCCGCCCTCTGTATCGACCCTGCCACCTTCCCGGAAAAGAGCGAGATTGTCTACACAGCAGGCACCACCCCGAACCCGGAGAAGGCCCTGATCCGGGCCCTCACCGAGGTGGCCCAGCTGGCCGGCGACTTCAACTCCGGCTCTAACTATGTGGCCAGCGGCCTGCCCAAACCCCTGGCCATGGACGAGGTCCCCTATATCACCAACCCCGGCATGTCCATTACCATCGACGAGATGGCAGATCTTGCCGACGATAATATGAAGGTGGAGCTTGAAAGCTGTATTGCCGCCCTCAAGCGTCTCGATATGGATGTCTTTGTGGTTGACGTGGCCCACCCCGGGCTGAAGATCCCGGCCATCTATACCATTGTGCCAGGCTGCCATTTCCGGGAACGCTCCCGGATCAGCAATGTCGGACTTTTTGCCGCCAAGCTGGTGAGCGAACGCATTGAGGACCCCGAGGCCTGCGCCCGGCAGCTCATGGGTATGCAGGAGATCCTGCCAGATGCCTATTATCTCGAATTCTATCTGGGTAAAAACCTGATCAGCCGCGGCCTTCTTGACCAGGCCCTGGCTCACCTGGAGAGGGCCCTGACCCTAAACCCAGAGGATGAGGACATCCCCTACATCTACTCCTTTCTGGGCGATACCCTCAAGGCCCTGGGCCGTTTTGATGAGGCCATTGTTGTTATCGAAAAAGGCAGGGAGTATGATGACGAGAGGCCCGATTTTCACAATATCCTTGGGGTCTGCTATTTTAAGCTGGAACGTTTTGAAGATGCCATCGAACGTTTCCACCGCGCCGTCCATCTCCACCCCTCCTCAGCCATTGACTATGCCAACCTTGGGGTTAACTACCGTAAAATCGGCAATAATGGGGAGGCCATGAAATTCTTTGAACTGGCCCTCTCCCTTGACTCCAGTATTGAATTTGCCGCAGCCCAACTGGCTGAAATGCAGGCCGCCACAGAAAACGTCTAAAAATTGTACTTTACTCTGACCCTCCCTTGACCTCACCACCTCTCTGGTCAAAGAAGGCTCCCAACCCAAAAATGCAAGGAAGGTATTATGGCCATTGTTGAAGCAATCTGTATCAGCCCCAAGAAGGGCATCGTCAAAAAAGCCGTTTCCCAGGCCGTCTTTGAAAAAGACTTTGGCATTACCGATGACGCCCATGCCGGCAAATGGCATCGTCAGGTGTCGCTCTTGGCTGCCGAGAGTATCGACAAAGTCAAAGAGAAGCTGCCCACCCTCAAGGACGGCGCCTTTGCCGAGAACATCATCACCAAGGGTCTTGATATCACCGCCATCAAGGTGGGTGACCAGTTGCAGATCGGCGCTGACATCATCCTTGAGATTACCCAGATCGGTAAAAAATGTCATAACGACGGCTGTGCCATTAAAAAGGCCACCGGCGACTGCATCATGCCGAAAGAAGGCCTTTTTGCCAAGGTCATCCAGGGCGGTACGGCCAAGCCCGGTGATCCCCTCTTGCGGATCAACTAGTTTTCCTTGGCAAAAGACGGCGCCCTACACGCCGTCTTTTGCCATAGGCGTCCTCTTTTCTCTGCCCCGCTTCTTGCACTGAACCTTCCGTTGCGTCCGTCATTCCCCCAGTCGCATGCCCCTGTCCCGCTTTCTCATCCTGCCAGGCAGGTATTCCCCCCCGCCTTTGCCCATGTCAATCTGTACGACACCCAAACCACCATGACAGATGTCCGCCTCAAGCTCTCATCTTTTTCAAGTAATTGCTCTGCCACCGGCAGCCTCCCCCGGTTCCGGTTTTCAGGCAGTGTGGAATCTCCACACCGCCGTTTTATTTTCCACGGATTTCTATGGGTCGCCAAAAGGTTCTTTCAGCCTTTGACCAATATCAAAAATATTATGGCAGGCAGGACATATAAACAGCCATTTAACACCCCCATTGTCCCGTTTGAACATCGAGTGAAAGCCATCCTCGTATCCACATGCCGGACAGATCCTAAACTCATCCTCCACTGTCACAACCGTAACCTTATGATCCATACATTTTCTCCCCGTGCACACGCAACATAGCCTGCCCCCGTCACCTAAATAGGCGTTTTATTTATCATCAACCTGTACATGACCTTATTCTGCGTTATATTTTAACAAAAAGGGAGAAACGCCATGCCACATTTCAACCTCATGGACGCAGAAAAGATGCAGCCGGACGCAGCCGCCCTGTTGCGGGCCAAGCTTCATGTCCGCTGCGGCAGACGCAGGGTACGTGAGGGTAAGATCCCAGCGGGAATCAGCACCCTTTACGACGCGCTGCTCTCAGGTATGCGCTGGTATGCTATCACTGACGCGGCCATCCATGCCGAGATCCATCGCCAGGGCGAGGCCATCCTGGAGGACGATGCCAGACTCCAGCAACTCATTGCCTCCTCCGGGGCCTGGCCTGCAGACCTTGATTTTCAGGAGATACTGACCCCTGTCGACATCGCCCTTGCCAACAACACCATGGGGCTTGACCATGATTTATTCATTGAGCAGATCGACCACCTCCTCACCCGCCTGGGGGTTCTCCCCTTTGACGAGTCTGAACTGCCACCGGAAGACCCGGCCACCTTTTAGCCTCCTCCACCTTCTCCCCATTTCCTCCATCCTTGGCCTGCCATTTATCCCGCATTGACATAAAAACGGTTAGGTCCCATGATAACTGAATGGGGAATCCAGACCTCCCCCCCTGGGCCATGCCCGACCTAAAAATCAGGGCCGTCAAGCCGCTCATATTTATACAGGTGGTAAATAAAAAGGAGTATTTCGGAGACCAATGTCTTTATTATCAGCCAGCATACTTCTGTTTCTGGTCATGGATCCTTTTGGCAACGCCCCGGTGTTTCTGCTTCTTCTCAAAGGAGTCCCCCTGGACAAACGGCAAAGGGCCATTATTCGCGAGCTCTTTATCGCCCTGGGGGTGCTCATTTTTTTTCTCTTCACCGGCCCCCTGCTTCTCCAGGCCCTTCACATATCAGAGCCGTCATTACGGATTGCCGGTGGCATTATTCTCTTTATAATTGCCCTGCGCATGGTCTTTGGCAAGGCCGAGATTTTTGCGACAGAGTCACCTGATGAAGAACCCTTTATCGTACCCTTGGCAATCCCCTTGATCGCCGGGCCCTCGGCCATTGCCATGGTCATCCTCCTCACCGGCCAGGAACCGGGGCGCTGGCTGGAATGGCTGGCATCATTACTCTTGGCATGGGGCGCGACAAGCATTATCCTCCTGCTTTCAGCCAGGCTCGACCAGATCATCGGCACCAAAGGGATGAAAGTCTTACAGCATCTCATGGGTCTGATTCTGACGGCCCTGGCCGTTGAGATGTTCATGCAGGGGCTTCTCAACATCCTTAACCAGCAGCCGTAAAAACACACCACATAACCAGGAGCCCAATGGCAGCAGGCCTGTTTTCACAATACATCCGAGACATGAAGAGGCAGGCCAGAAATGCCGGTTTTATTGTCCTGGGCAATCAAGGGGCTGACCTGGACTCCATTGCCTCGGCCCTGGCCCTTGCCTGGCACCTGGCCGGTCAGCAGCCCGAAAAAATCATTGTGCCCCTGATCGCCAAACCCCGCCATGGCTCCAGGCTGCGCCCGGAGGTGAGATTCGTCTTGGCCAAGGCAGGAATCAACCCGGACGACCTTCTCTTTACCGATGATGTTGAGCTTGACAAGCTGCTCCAGCAGGGAGCTGGGCTCATCCTGGTGGATCATAACAGTTTAGAAACCACTTCACCTTCCTCAACACCGGGGGTGACGGCCATCATCGACCATCACCATGATGGCGGGGCATTCCCAGACGCTGAACCCAGGATCATTGCCGAGGTGGGGTCCACCGCCACCTTGATTGGCGAGCTTATCCTGGGTGAAACAGGGGAAATGGAGCTTACTCCAGGCCTTCTGCTGTTAAGCGCTATCCTGATGGATACCGCCAACCTCAGCGACAAGGCAGGACGCAGCACGGATCGTGACCAAAACATGGCCGTCACACTCCTTACAATCTGCGGGGTGGAGAGGGAGATTTTTTTTACCAGCCTGCAGCAGGCCCAATATGACCTTGCCGGACTGAGCAGTGCGGAACTCTTGGCCAGCGACTATAAAGAATGGCCAAGTCGGGCAGGAGACTATGGGATGAGCACTGTTTTGGTCTCTTTGAGCCGCTGGCAGCAGCGTGAGGCTGAGCTTGGCTCGGTCATTGCCCAGTTCGCCCTAAGAAAAAAACTGAGCATTCTCATTGTGATGATGGCCAGCCATGGTCCAGATTTTCAAAGGGAACTGATCCTCTTCTGCCGGCATAGAGAGATTCACCTGAAACTTGAGGCCTATCTGAGGGGACAGGGTCTAGACCTATCAACCGTTCAAGGAGTTGAGACAATGGTGGATGGGGGTGGTTTTATGGGGATGTATAGGCAAGGCAACGTCTTAATCTCCCGCAAGAAGCTGCAACCCCTTGTCCACTCCTTTCTTTCCGGCCCCCTTGTCGCCCTGTAGAGCCGCTAAAATAAGCTGGGAACCTGACCGGCACCGAACTCCACGGGATGAACAGCCGAGAAATGCCCCTGTATCCTGGTGACCCAGGGGCATTTCTTTCCGTTCACCCTACAACCCTGGTATTCCGAGAGGGCCGGGAAGATCAGGGATACCACACCCTGAAAGTGAGATGCTCACAAGAAAGATAAGTGTTAAAAATGTCAGATATCTCATTTTGATTCCTCCTAAAAACATAACACCCGAGCAAAGACGCGCACCCAGCCCAGGTCGAATACGTTCGATTTGAAATTAAGTTGGCCGAAGTTGTTAAAAGTAGCGTGTTCACCCATCGTCCACAGGAACTTCGCAAGGTACATTTATCCAACTGTTTACTCTTTCCTCAAGGTTACATGAAATAATTTCCGTGGCAGGGAACCTTCTTCAAACTCATCGATTCCAACAACGACATACCCCTTGGCCAAACGATACACTTTTTCTTTTGTGAAAAAATGGACTATAAAGCCACCAACCTCATACATGTCTTCTCCCCTATGGGTTCCACTTTCAAAATGTGAATCACCAGTATGTCTAACGGTGTAGATGTTAAGCCCACCTGGCCTTAATATACGTCTTATCTCGTCTGAGATAAATTTTAGCTCACGGGTCGTGAGTTCCATGCAATAGAGCATGTGAGAATAACAGGCATCGAACGAGTTGTTTTCAAACGGGAGTGGCGTTCTTATGTCGTGACACCCCGCTGTGATAAGTTGAGAAATGTCTTTCGTTTTTGCTTTTTGAGTTATGCTTTCCAGACCAGACGGGCAATAATCCAGCACCTGAACAGTGAAACCATTTTGAGCGAAGAAGATGGTATCTCGACCCTGGCCACCACCAAGCTCAAGTATGTTAGTCTTATTTTCTTTTTTCAATATCTCAGCAGCTTTTATGGCTGCAGCGCTGGCTGATTCTCCAAACATGTCTGGATTGTTTGAGAATATGTCTTGCCAGTGCTGCTCTTGATCACCTGTTTTTTTGGGGATGAGTGGTATATTCATCTTCCCTCTCTCTTTATAGGATATCTTTTTTTATTTGTTCGAATTCATCCCTGGTTATCTCGCCCCGTGCATATCTCTTCTTTACTATATCCAAGGCCGATTCAGGATTTTCAGAGGTTCCGTTGTATCTACCCAGGCCGCACCATGGGGACCGTTGATTACCTCGGCCAAACACGAGGTAAATGACTACCACCATCATAATCATCCCCGATATTGGGAAGATCCACATACCACTCATCCAAAAAAAATCAGGCATCATTTCTGGCCTCCTTTTTCATTGTTGGACTTAACGACCAAGGCAAGATGCGGGCCTAAGCTTAAGCCGAATAATTGCGAGTTGATATTCAGTTGACCGAAGCCGTTAAGATTTAGTGGGGCCATCTGGAACAGATCGCGGTCAGCAAAGGGCGGCATCATTCAGCCTATCACCAGACAGGTTGGCCATAACCACGCCTATCTTCTTTATCCTTTTTCCGTTTTCCATTTTTACCATTTGGTTCTGCCTCGCCCCCATCGCGATACTCACCGCGCCGACCACCTTTATCATCGCGGCGTCCTTCGTCCTCATCGCTATACTCTCTACGCGGATCCCTTTTATGGTCGCGGCGCTCCTTCTCTTTCCTGCGATCTACCTTGCGGCGCTTCTTGCCATCCTCGCGATACTCTCCCCGAGGCTCTTTTCTTTTTTCAAACTTTTCCCCTTTTCCCTCAACTCTTTTTTCTCTCCCCTTGAGCTCCTGTTGCCGCTTATCCAGCCGCCCCTCTTTCCTGTCCACCTTTTGCCTTTGCCGCTTGTTTTTATCTTCCAGCCTTTGACGTTGTTCCGCTTTCTTGCCCTTCAGCCTGCGCTCCTTTTTCAAGAGCCCTGGAGGGTAGCGCTTGAAGATCTTCTTATGGTGAAGGTGCGGTTTCAGCCCCTCAAGCTCCAGAGTGACGTAATTATCCAGGTCAATATGGATATGGGACGGCAGCACAGGTACCGACAGCCAAACATTATTACTGAAGTAGAAGTAGATATGGCGGCGGCTGTCAAAATATACCTGGCGGCCAGGAAAATAACGGTACCTGTAGTGACTCCCCCTGGCTGGTGGCCTTTCATAATGCCTTCCATCCGGCACTATAATTGGAGGAACAGGGAAACGAGGGGGGCGGCAGCCGGCCAGTATCGAAGTAAAAAGAATTGCTGAAATGAGCAGAGAGATTTTTTTACAGCGAAGACTCATGATTTTCTCCTTAACTTCAAAGGTGTTACATAGGGGCTTGTCGGGTTTAAGAATCACAGCAAAAACTTGAGAAATTGAGGTCAAATTTGCAGGAAATGTATACCTAATCCCGACAGGCCCAGGAAGGTTTGTCTTGATCCTGTTAATGACCTAACATTAATCAGCGTACCCGAATATTCAAAATTTCAGTTCGTCCCAGGGAGACAAAGCTAAGAAAATTATAATCTGAAGCACGTATGGTGTCTATTTCTTAGGCGGTACATAGATGGTACGTGGATCACCTCCCATGTCTATGGATCGGGATTGTTCATCAAGGTCCAACAGCCCCTCAGAGCCTTCCACCATTTGGAACTTGCCGATCATGACTTGATCCTTGCCTGCAATGCGTGTGCGGCTGCTAATCCTCTGGCCATTTACCCACGTACCGTTGGTACTGCCGATATCTGTAATATAATTTTCACCGTTATCCAGCTCTACCACTGCGTGTATACGGGATACGCTTGGATTATCCAGTACGATATCAGCCTCAGTGGTACGGCCAATGGTTATGGTGTTTCCTTCGTGGATTATAAACCGGCGCACCGGGTCATTTTTGAGCATCAAGGTCCAATGTCTCATTAGCAGGTCTCCTTTTAAAATAGATCGGAAATACACCGACAATGGTTCAAGCCCAAGATTACCCCAGAGGTGCAAACTGCGTCAAGGGCATCCCTGGCTTAGTAGGTTCAACGGCAGGTCACTTTACAATTTCCACTAAATTATGTACCCATAATGAGTCAAGTTCGCCCATGAGAGACGTTCAGCTTTTCTGATTTTGCCTATATCCTGCCGCCAATATCAATCCTCCAGCACCCAGACCTTTATGGCCTCCCCTTACCCCAGCCAGTTTGGCAAATATATCCTCCTTGAGAAAATCGCCACAGGAGGCATGGCTGAGCTCATTAAGGCCAAGATCACTGGCGAGCATGGTTTTGAAAAAATTCTTGCTGTAAAGAAGATTCATTCCCACTTCAAGTCAGAGCAGGATATGCTTCTGGCTTTCATCGACGAAGCCCGCTTGGCCGCTCAGCTCCAGCACCAGAATATTGTCCAGGTCGTTGATTTCGGCAATGTGGATGGCGACTACTTCATTGCCATGGAATTTCTGGACGGCCTGGATCTCGCCACTATTTTAAATTTGACCGCCCTGTCTGGCGCACCCCTTGGCATGGCTCATGCCCTCTATATTGTCGCCAAGGTATGTGACGGCCTGCAATATGCCCATTTTTTAAAGGATGGTGATGGTCATCCCCTCAATATAGTTCATCGCGATATCAGTCCTGCCAATATATTTATTACCCATAATGGCGAGATAAAAATCATAGATTTTGGCATTGCCCGGGCTGCATCCCATAACCGACTCACCGTGGCGGGCAGTCTTAAAGGAAAGATCCGATACATGGCGCCAGAGCAGGCGATTGGTGGTCAAATTGACCGCCGGGTTGACATTTATGCCATCGGAGCTGTCCTCTATGAGATTATGTCCGGCCAACCGCTTTTCAAGGGCGATGGGGTTGAGATTTTAGAGCAGATAAAATTCGGTCATTTTACTCGACCTGAAGTAGCTATCCCCAACCAACCGGCTCATTATTATCAACTTCTGTACAAAAGCCTGGCCACTAATCCTGAAAAAAGATACCAGTCCTGCCTGGCTATGCTCAACGATATCGAGTCCTGTTTGGCAACCTGTGATCTTCGGCCCACCAACCGTTCGCTCAAAGAGTTCATAGATGCTCTGCCAAAGATTGACAGCAAGGATTCTGAGCGGAGTACCGGCGCCAATGAGGCCACCCAGGTATGCGATGTATTTGACACATCCGAGCCTATGCCGGCCAGCCCTTCTGCCACCACCCCCAAGAGGCTGCACACTCTTTATATATTTCTATTCGAATACTTTCACGACCACCTGCCTCGACTCATTATGGCAGGCGGCGTCCTCCTGTTGCTGCTTCTGGCCTTATTCAACATGGGCAAGAGGTATACTGCTTTCAATATATGGGTGCCTGCCAACTCCACCCTCTACTCTATCAACTACAAAGGAGCCGGAGAGCTGCTGCCGGCCGGCAGCCCCGTTGATGACCTGGTGGTTGATGAAAAAGCCAACACCATAACCTTCCATACCACGGATGAACGTCTTATCACCATCCGCTTTGAGCCCAAGTGGCATCCGAGCCTGAGCGTGGATGACTATGCCAAGATGCTTGTCTCCTCCAAAGATTTCAGCGGGATTACCCGTGGCCTGAGCAAGGCCGAGATCACGGCCATCAAAACAGGGCGCATAGTGGACGGCATGAGTAAGGATGCCGTGCTGGTTGCCTATGGTTTTCCGCCGGAACATGTCACATCTACCTTAGAGGCGCGCCAGTGGACATACTGGCGAGGGCGTTTCAACAGACTTAATATTTGCTTTGATGACAATGACGAGCTGCTGCCCTCCTGTTCCCCTGAACAGGAGGGCAGCTCTCTGGAAAATCTGGGAGGTAAGATCCGAGGTTTTTTCGAGTCCAAATAAAAAATCTCCGCACAGGTTCGGGGCTGAATCGAGGGAGACTCTTCAGCATTGCAACAATGCTTTTTTGAGGCAGAACCTCAGAGTTATAGGGAAATCAAGAAAACATGGCGGCCATGGCCGCCATATACTCTCCGCCAGGGGAGTCATGGATAAAAAACGGTGGCAGCACCTGGAGCTCCTCACCACCGTTTTTGACGGCCTCCACCAACACCAGCTTACCAGGGCCTTCTGGATAGGAATGGACCACCTGCAGACGTTTCGGCTCCAGGCGGACATCCTTCAAGGCGCTTATCAGATAGGCGAGGCGGGGGGCTGGAAAGACAAAGGCCACCCTGCCCCTGTTTTTGACGGCAAAGGCAGCGGCCCTGATAAAATCAATCACCCTGCCCTCCACCCCATGGCGGGCTATGGCCTGTTCAGAACCCCGGCTCAGCCGGCCTGTTGCCACCTCACCATAGGGCGGGTTGCAGACCACCAGATCAACGCCTTCCGGCTCCACAACCTTATCTATCTTGGCCACATCCCCCTGCCGGGCAAAGAGGCGGCTTTCAAAATTATTGGTACTGATATTGCGGTGGATAAGGGCCAGAAGATCGGCCTGCAACTCAAGACAGGTAATGATAATATCAGGATGGCGATGGCCAAGGATAAGGCTGATCACCCCGCAGCCCGCCCCCAGATCAAGAACGGAACATCCCTTGCCAGGGGCGACGAAATGGCCGAGCAAAACAGCGTCCACTGAAAAGCGGTAGCCACCCTGATGCTGGGCGCACTGAACCTTGCCCTCAAAAAGGGTGTCGTGGCTGATCCTATTTTCTGACAAGGTCATCGGCCCTTTCCCTGGCTAAACAGGATGGCCTAGCGGATAACCTCATCGGCAACAATCTTGTTGATCAACATGCCGGTGAGAATCTTTGGATAAAAATAGGTGGATTTATGGGGCATGAAGAGGTCCTCGTCAGCCACCTGTTTCACCTGGGACACCGGAGTATTATTCATTAAAAAGAGGACCGGACTCATATCCGAATCACGCACCGACTCCTTAACCGCCGCATCCAGGGCCTCATCCACATCGCTGAAATAATGGATGAGATCCTCATCATCACATTTCTCATGGCCGAGCCCCAGAAGCTTATCAACAATGAGGTCTGAGAGCACAACCACATCAAGGCTGCGCAGGGATTCAGGCTGCCCCAGGCCCAGGGCCTTTTCCATGGCGCCCTCTTTGAGGCGCAGCAGAAAACAGCGATCTCCGCTGGGCTCATACATCCCAAACACCGTGCCCTCTGCCCTCTCATCCTCCATGCGGACCAGGACCTCGGCGATCTGCACCTCACGGCTGCCGCTCTTGATCTCTTCAATCTCAAAGGAACCCTGCAGTTTTTCAACAAGCTGGGCCACCTCAATCTTGCCGGGGAAGTGGACAAGGCGATGGGTGGGCAACACGGACAATCCCTCATCCTCCATGGGACAGAGGTACATCATGATATGATTATAGGGGCTGTCATCGGCAACAGAGCCCTGGCGTTCGACCATGGTTTCCCGCAGGCGCAGGGAGGTGGTGTAGCGATGATGACCATCGGCAATATAGACGGAGCGGCTGGCCATAAAATCCTGGACCCTCTTGATCATGCCCGGGTCTGTAACGGCGTAGATGCTGTGGACGCAACCATCCTGATCAGTGGCCGAGCAGAGGGGCTCTGGGGGGCAGACGCTCTCCAGGGCATCCATGACCTCGTTGTCAGCATCGGGATAGAGGGAAAAGATCTGGCTGAACTGGGACTGGCAGGTATCAATGAGGCGCAACCTGTCATCGGTGACGCCGCGGAAGGTCTTCTCATGGGGTTTAACAATACCCTCGGAGAACTCATGGAGGCGAACCATGGCGGTCAGTCCTTTCCGGCGGAAGATGTCGCCATTGGGGAGCTTATAATCAATGTGGTAGAGGTAAATAGTGGGCACAGCATCACGGATCAGGACCCCCTCTTGCTGCCAGGTATCAAAGGTGGCCTTTGCCCCTTCATAGCGTGCATCGGAGATCTCAGTGCCACCGAATTTGGTGAGGTCAAGTTGAATCATATTATACTGATTCTTGGCCTCCAGGGCAGCCTGCGCTTCAGGATCAATAACATCATAGGGAGGGGAAACAACATCCTCCATCCTCTCGATCTTGGTCGTATTAAAACGGACGGCCCGAAACGGCGCAATAAATGCCATTTTTCTCTCCTGTTGGGATATAAGCGGCTGTAATTAACCCTTTTGCTTCCAGAAACTTTCCGGTAGAATGGGGCGTTTTCTGCTCGACAGAAGGGTGATTTTCTTGAACGAATCCCCCTTTATATTTCTTCCCTCACGTTCTAACTTCTTATGAAAGAGTTCTCAACAATTAACATGAAAATCGGAGAGCAAAATGTTTGATATCTGTATCCAGACCCATTTTTCAGCCGGGCACCATTTGCGTGACTATCCCGGCGACTGCGAAATGCCCCATGGCCACAACTGGCATGTGGAGGTAACGGTGCGCGCCACTGAACTTGATGAACTTGGCATGGGAATCGACTTCCGGACTGTTAAAAATGCGGCGGCCCGGGTCATGGAGGAGCTTGACCATCGCGACCTTAACCAGCACCCACGTTTTCTGGACAAAAACCCTTCCTCAGAAAACCTCGCCGTCTATATCTTTGAGTCCATGAAAGAAGAGCTGAACCACGAACGCTACAGGCTCTATTCCGTCCTGGTGGGCGAAACCCCAACCAGCGCCGTCACCTACCGTGAAGACTAACGATGGCTTACGGGTAAGCGAACTTTTCTACTCAATCCAGGGGGAGTCTTCCTATGCAGGCTACCCCTGTCTCTTTATCCGGCTGGCGGGTTGCAATCTGCGCTGCACCTATTGCGATGCCACATACACCTACGGGGAAGACGGCCGGCAGATGACCATTGCCGAGATAGTTGATTTTGTCCAGGAATCACCGGTGGGCCTGGTGGAGATCACCGGCGGCGAACCACTCCTCCAGGAAAATGTCCATGCCCTGATGGAGGCCCTTATTGCCGATGGTCGTACTGTTCTCCTTGAGACCAATGGCAGCATCGGCCTTGACAAGGTACCGGATGCCGTCGTCATAATCATGGACATCAAATGTCCGGGCAGCGGCATGGCGGACATGAACCATCCTGCCAACCTGGAACGGCTCAACAACAAGGATGAGCTGAAATTTGTCCTCCGCTCGCAACAGGATTATCTATGGGCCGTGGAATTTCTGCAAAAAAACAAGCTCTGCCCAGCCGCTTCGGCGACCGCGACCAGAAAACATCCCAGGATTCTCTTTTCCGCGGTGACAGACGACCTTGACCCGGCCGAGCTGGCATCCTGGATTTTGGCAGACCATTTACCCATCCAGCTCCAGCTCCAGCTCCACACCCTACTCTGGCCCGGGCAAAACCGGGGGGTCTAGTCCCCGGCAAGGGGCGTGGCCAACCTGACTATTTACAGGTCTTTGGCTTGCCGGTCTTATCCATCACCTGAATGATCTGGCTTGAGGCGGATGAGCTTTGGCCCCAGCCATAGCCCTCCATGGAGAGAAACTCCAGCCCATCAACACAGAGACGGCGATAGGCGGTATAACTCTTCAACGGTGTTGTCTCCTGCCAGGCACCGCGCTGAATCTGTTGGAGACCTGGGACATCACGGGCCTCAACCATTGACACCAAACCCATTGAGAGCGTTGCTGACAAAAAAACAAGCCCGACAAGAAGACGGGCTGACAATATCCTTTTCTTCATAATCTTTTTTCCCTTTATTTTTCCTAATCAAATCTTACCATTATCGTATCTAACTAAAAACTTTACCCAATTGCTTCTTGTTTGCAAAGGAAAAAAACGGTTAGGAATACCACTTGCATTCAGCCCCGGAAAAGGCCTATGGGCAAGGCAACCTGACAAGGAGCAGGGCCTGCCATTTACCCAGGGCGCGCCTCTTTTCAAGACGCCAGCCCTGGCCTGCGGCCAACCCTTCAGCCTCGTCCCCCTGCCTGCCCTGTAACCCGGAGATAATAAGCCTGGCGCCTGGCTCAGCCTTGCTGGTTATGGCGCCCATCAGCCCATGGAGAACCGAGACGGTCAGATTGGCGAGAATGAGAGCAAAGGATCCCTCCAGCCCTTGGAGGGGAGAGGTGGAAAAGGAAAGCCGGTCAGCCAGATTATTGGCCTTGGCGTTTTCCAAAGCAACCAGGACCGCCTCCCCATCAATATCGAGTCCCACCACCTGTTGGGCGCCAAGGCGGGCAGCAATAAGGGAGAGAACCCCGGTACCGCAGCCCACGTCAAGAACCGGCGAGGGAATTTCAATCAATTCCTCCAGGAGCTCCACCACCAAACTGGTGGATGGATGGTTACCAGAGCCAAAGGCGTGGCTGCCTGCGGCCAGAACAATATCCTTTGGACCCGTGGGATTATTACTGACAAAACAAAAACCATGCCTGGCCATGGCCACCCGACTGCCCTGGACCAGCCTGGTTTCTATGGGACGAAGTTGGTTTGACCGGTCATCGAGAAAAGGGGCCAGGGCGGCCAAAAGCTGGTCCTGGTCCGCGCCCTGGTCGCCCAGGACATAGAGGGTAAAATCCCTGCCCCCTGCCTGCCATTCGACCTGGCAGGGCAATGAGGACAGGGCCTCCTGCAGCTCCAGACAAAGATCCTCGCCCCCACAGGACAACTCAACCAGGAGCTGCACATCGCCACCGGGGTCAACGCATTCGCCCCTATCAAGACCGGTCAGGATGGACTCACTGGGCATAACGGGGAGAGTCGTGGCGGAAGACCACCTTGCGAAAGAAACGAATCATCTCCCGGCGCCTGTTGAGCATTTTCATCTGCTCGGGAACAAGGCTGGTGCCGGGGATACGGGTGATGGCCATTTTATACTCAATATTGGCCGCAAGTCGATTATCAAGATACCAAGCATAGATAAGCCCCATGAGCATGCCGGGCGGGGTAAAGCCCTCGACCCCATTAACCAGGCGGGTATAGAGCAGGGGATCATGCTTGGCCTGTCTCATCCGAACCAGGCCAAGAAATTCTGCCAGTTCAGAATCGCTGAAAAAACAGTGCCGTTTTGCCTCCTCACAGAGATGGAGGCGATAGATCTTACCGACGTCATAGCCATCATCATTGACGGAACGGATTTCCTTTCCCCTGCTGTAGTTGCCCAGGAGGGATTGGCCCAGGGCAACAATCAAAGCCAGTTCCTGCCTACGCTGATCGTGAAAGACATTCTCCTGGATCCTGATCATACCGTCCAGAGGGTCAAAAAAAGAGTACACCCTGTCCCATTGCTGGCAACGCCC
>JAUVQZ010000206.1 GCA_030597865.1 Pseudomonadota bacterium
CAGCGGCCAACCAGAACTCCTCAACACCCTGCTGGCCTATAATGTCGCCGACACCATCAACCTCGAACAACTCATGGTGACCGCCTACAACCAGCACATAGCCACGACCCCGTTTCAGCTGAGCAACTCCCTTGCCATGCCAGCACCGCCCGCCAACCCCTTCCAGGCGGATCCCGGCATTGTCAACAGCCTCACGGGGAGAGGGAATTTTTACAGGTAAACAAGGAGGGCGCCACTTCTATCCTTGACCTTCCGGTCCCATTGAAAGGCGGCGATCACCCCCTGCCCCTTCAGGGTACCGAGCTGCTGCTCAACAACATCCGGCAACACGGCCTTGCCCCCTGGGGAATGCAGACCCTTACCAGTAATAACCCGCAGGGTTCGCAGCCCCCGACGTCCGGCCTCCTCGACAAAACGCCGGGTCCTTCCCTCTGCCTCCAGGGCTGTACAGCCATGGAGATCCAGACTCTCCTGGGGCGGCGGATACCCCTGAATTCCTGCGGTCCTCTGCCTTCGCTTCTCCTCCGCCCTTCTCATCGCCTGACGCTGCAATGCTGCCTCGGCCACGGCCTTGTCGTCAAAGAGATCGCTAAAGGCGGCAGACTCCTGCCCCTGCTCACCAAAGGGATACTCCTCCCCCTTGATGCGACGGATGCCGGTACTGGCCATTTTATCTGTTTGTTGTCTTTTTGCCATTTTCAACAGTTCTTTGTTGACGCTCAGGCCCTTAATCTTTTAGATTATTTAGCTAAGATTATCACAGCCTTCCATGATACTATGTTTTTTTCAAGGGGCTGTTGTCCCGAGCTCATCAGGATTATACCTGTATCAAGATACACTGATCAACTTGATCAATTTCCTTAGGTGGACATTATGGCACTCACCCCAAACAATCAACGTAAACATGCACGGACTGACTCGCTCAACCTCTCCTTCTTCTGCATCGATAAGGACGACAATATCATGGCCCAGGGCATGGGACGAACCCTTAACATATCTGAGACCGGCATCCTGCTTGAGACAAGCATCCAGATGAGCCCCGGTCAATCGGTTGACATGGAGATTGCCCTTCAAAACGACCTCATTAACGCCCGGGGCACCGTGGCCCACTCAAAACAGGCTGCCGACGAAGAGCAGTATCATACCGGTATTGAATTTAGCCAAATCAGCAATACCGACATGGAGATCCTGAAAAAAAATCTCTAAATAGATAAAGAAGGTAGAGAATGTAGAGAATGTAGAGAGGAGCAGCAAACCATCCCCTTTACCTTCTTTATTTCTTTACCTTCTCTAACTTCTCTATTTACCTTCTCCCTCCAAGCAAAACTAACTCCCCTGCTGCAAATAGACCTCCTCAAAGGGTTGCACCACCACAAAACCGCTGCCAACGAATTTCATCTGGATTGACTCTCCACTGCCGCGGCCCAGGAAGGACCTAAAGGAGACATCCGTCCTCATTTCCGGGGCCAAACCTGAGGACCAGGCCACGGTGGCATTGGGGTCTGTGATTATCGGCATATCTGGGGTCACCTTCAGGGTCAGCGGTTCATAATGGGTGGTAATGGCGATCATGCCGGTTCCTTCCAGCTTGATATTAAAAAGTCCCCCGGCCATCATGCCGGCCACCTTACGCATCATTTTGATATCCCAGCTGATCGAATCCTCAAAGGCCAGCAGATCATTGCCATTGACAAATATGGCATCATTATTGAGTTTCAAGATGGAAATTTTCTTTCCTGAATCAGCCAGGTAGACCTTGCCCTTGCCCTCTGCCTTGGTAAGCCTGACCCCTTCGCCGGTCAACGCCTTTTTAAGAAACTTACCAACCCCATGCTCCAGCACCCTTTCCCGGGTAAAGGTGATATCGCCGAGATAGGAGACCATGGAGCCCATCTTGGTCCAGACCAGACCATCGAGATTAATGGCCAGCAGACGATCACGCTCCAACTCAAAAACCCGCTGTCCCTGGTCACGCTGGCCGGTTCGTTTGACAAATTCATCAATGGAGTAGCAGTCCGGCCCACCAGGGGGCCCACCATCCTGCACCATCCCAGGCATGTCGATATTTTCCCCGCAGGATGAGCATTTCACCATTTTTCCGGCATACTTAGCAGCTACATCTCGCTGCAAATCACAGTGAGGACAATGCAGTTTCATCATATCTACCCCTGTATCTATTTTGCCAAACAGCGCCACAAAACAAAGAAGCAATGGCGCCAGAGCCAGACAACTGGCTGCCAGTTTAATTCATGGCAGCAACACAATTCCACCCTTTTCCCTATCTTCTTGACAAGCCCCGGCAACTCTAAAATAATGAGTAGTCAATTTATGCCTGATTTTCAAATTATTCATCAAGGAGAACATATGAAAACATCATCCATCCTGGTCACACCACTCTTCCTGGTGCTTTTATTGATAAGCCTCAATCAAGATGCCCATGCCGAGGCTGGCGATATCGCCATCGGTGCCAAAATAAGCACCCTGGGAGTAGGCCCTGATCTCACCATCGGCGTCCTTGACAGCCTCAACATCAGGGCCGCTGGCCATTGGGGCTCCTATGAGATTGACGGAGAGGGTGATGATGTCAAATACGAATGCGACCTGAATCTCCTCTCGGGCCTTATCACAGCCGAATGGTTTCCCTTTAAGGGCCGAAGCTTCCATATCGTTGCCGGGGCTCTTTTAAATGGTAATAATCTGGACGCTGACGCCGAAATCGCCCCCGGACTCTCCTATACCATCGGCGGCGCAACGTACACGTCCACAGCCATAGGCCGCCTGACAGGTGAGATCGACTATAACACCCTTGCCCCCTATATCGGCATTGGCTGGGGCAATCCCGTCCACCAGGATTCCAACTGGACCTTTTTCGTGGACCTTGGTGTCGCTTACCAGGGCGCCGCAGAGGTCAGCCTCGAGGCCACCGGAACCGAAGCAAGCAACCCCATCTTCCAGAGCCGCCTTCAGCAGGAGGAGGATGATCTTGAGGATGACCTGGCAGACTACAAGTACTACCCAGTTATCTCCTTGGCCTGACCTATAAATTTTAAAATCCCCCCTGAGCTGTTGGCCAGCCCCCTCCAGCGGGGCCAACAGCTCCCCATCCCTGCCCATTTTTCCTCCCCCCATCATGCCATTGTCCCCAGACAGATGGCCAGCCCTATCTAAAGATAAGGCACCGAAAGCAGGGTGTCAGAACAAGACACTCCCAAAAAACCAACTCCCTTCTTTTTGGTTCATCGTCGATTTGCGGGAATGACTGTGTTTTTGCCACGGAAACCACGGAGGAAAGGCCTGGGAGGGGGGAGGATGTCAGCCTTCAAAGTCGCGGCTAACCATCTTGCCAAACACAGAGGCACAAAGACACAGAGGGATTGCAAAAAGAAAACCTTTGTGCCTTTGTGCCTTTGTGCCTCTGTGCCTCTGTGTTTAACAAAAGAGTCTTCCCGGACTGCGATGATGAACCTTTTTTTGCGGCCACCTGCTCTCCTGTTTGACAGGGGCATCACATTATGGTGAGATGATTTCACCGTACCATATCGACAGCTTAACCAGATCACCTCCCCCAGGAATGAGCAATGGCACCCCATAAGGACCTCAACAATCTTCCCGCTTTCAAAGGACTACAGGATCTCGCAGGCAACGCTCCAGACCTTACGAATCCGGCCCTGTTAACGCCCCAGCGTCTCAAGAGGTATAGGGCGCACAGTGCCGGCCTTGACCTCTTCTATGCCACCCAGCGTGTTGACGGGACGATCCTGACATCCCTCCAGGAGCTCGCCGACCAGAGCAGGGTCATCGAACGGTTCCTGGCCATGAAAAAAGGGGAGGTAATCAACAGGATTGAGGGTTGGGATTGCGAGAACAGGCAGGTATTGCACAGCGCCTGCCGTGATCTATTCTCCGGAAAGCGCTACGCCCCAGAGGCAAGCAACCAGGCCGAGGCAGAGTTCAAAAAACTTGCCGCCTTTCTCACTGAGCTCGACCAGGGCAGCCTCACCAATGCCCAGGGCCAAGCCTTTACTGACATGATTCAGATCGGCATTGGCGGTTCAGACCTTGGCCCCCGCGCCCTCTATCACGCCCTGGCAGCCTTTGGCAGGGAGGGGCGCAGGGTTCACTTCATCTCAAATGTCGACCCGGACGACGGCCTGGCTGTCCTGGCCAGCCTGGACCTCTCCCGCACCATGGTCAATGTGGTTTCAAAGAGTGGCACCACCCTGGAGACCCTGACCAACGAGGAGCTGGTCAAGGCCGCCTTTATCAAAGCCGGCCTTGACCCCTGCCGCCATTTTGTGGCGGTGACCGGCCAGAACAGCCCCATGGACGATCCACACAGATATCTGCGCTCCTTTTATATGTATGACTATATTGGCGGGCGCTACAGCGCCACCTCCATGGTGGGCGGTATCATGCTCGGCTTTGCCCTGGGCATTGAAAATTTCAGGGAAATCCTGCGGGGCGCAAACGCCATGGATCTGGGGGCCGAAGAGCCGAATATCAAGAACAATGTACCGCTGCTCATGGCCCTTCTCGGCATCTGGAACCATAATTTTCTTGGCCATGAAACCGTGGCAGTCCTGCCTTACAGCCAGGGACTTATCCGCTTCACCGCCCACCTCCAGCAATGCGATATGGAGAGTAACGGCAAGGCCTGCAACCAGCGGGGTGAATTTGTCACCTACCAAACAGGGCCTGTGCTCTGGGGAGAACCGGGCACCAACGGCCAACACGCCTTCTACCAGCTTATCCACCAGGGTACCACCATCATCCCGGTGGAGTTTATCGGCTTCCGCCGAAACCAGTACAGCGGCGACATCACCATCAAGAAAACCAGCAGCCAGGAGAAGTTAAACGCCAATCTCCTGGCCCAATCCCTGGCCCTGGCCAGTGGCCGTCCCAGTGACAACCCCAACCGGGCCTTTGCAGGCAACCGGCCTAACTCCATCCTCATGGCCGACCAGTTAACGCCCTACAGCATGGGGGCCCTCCTGGCCCTCTATGAGGCCAAGATCGTCTTCCAGGGGTTCCTCTGGAATATCAACTCCTTTGACCAGGAGGGGGTGC
>JAUVQZ010000129.1 GCA_030597865.1 Pseudomonadota bacterium
GGTTGCGTCCCTTTTCCCCGTTCCTCTGGCTGGATACGCAGCAGCGAAGCGGCGAAAAGGAATAAAATGTATTACGATACGATGGATAATATTACCTGGGTCCTCCCAGCATATTCCTTGATAACCCTGAATTTTCCATGACTGACCTTAACCACCATAACAGCCCCCCCTATGTACTGATCATGGCACTCAGCCTGGTCTTGCTGCTGGGCATCATTGTCTCGGCGGGCATGGGCTATCTGGCCATCACGCCCATGGAGGTGGCCCAGGTTATCTGGGCCAAGGTGACCGGAACCTCCCTGCCCCCCGGTCTTGACCCGACCTTTGGCTATGTGGTCTGGGATGTCCGCCTGCCGCGCATCCTGACGGCGGTGCTGGTCGGTGGCAGTCTGGCTGTGGCCGGTGTCTTATTCCAGGCCATCCTGCTTAACCCCCTGGCTGATCCGTACACCTTGGGGGTCTCCTCTGGGGCGGCTTTTGGTGCCTCCCTGGCCTTGATCATTAATATATCCTTTATCAGTCTCTACTCCGTGCCGCTCTTTGCCTTTGTAGGTGCGGTGGCCACCCTCTTTGTGGTGTTGGCCCTGGCCTCGGTGGATGGCCGGCTGGGCACCAACACCCTGATTCTCTCCGGGATCATTGTTGCCGCCATCCTGTCGGCTGGTATCGGCTTTATCAAACATCTTGCTGATGAGCAGGTGGCGGTGATCATCTTCTGGCTCATGGGCAGCTTTGCCTCCCGAACCTGGCCCCATGTCCTGCTGGTGCTCGGAGCCGCCATTGCCGGCCTGCTCATTGCCTTTTATTATAGCCGTGATCTCAACATCATGGCCCTGGGGCAGCGGAGCTCTGACTCCCTGGGGGTGGATACGGCCCGCACCCGCAAGGTTCTGCTGGTGGTGGGCTCCCTGGTGACCGCTACCTGTGTTTCGGTCTCCGGTATTATCGGTTTCATCGGCCTTATCACCCCCCATCTCATGCGTTTTATTGTCGGCCCGGATAATAGGAAGCTTGTGCCTGTCTCCTTTCTGGCCGGGGCCATTTTGCTCCTGGGGGCCGACACCCTGACCCGGGCGGTATTACCCTCGGAGGTTCCCATCGGCGTGCTCACCGCCCTTATCGGTGGGCCTTTTTTCTGCTATATCTTCCGGAAGAAACAGCTCCATGGCCTTTCTTGACGCGTGCAATATATCCTTCGCCTATGGCGAAAATGTGGTGCTTAGGGATGTCAGCCTTGCCCTTGAGCCAGGGAAGTTCTATGGCCTGCTCGGGCCAAACGGCAGCGGCAAGACCACCCTGCTTGATCTGCTCATCGCCAACCGCTGTCCCTCTGCCGGCTCTATTTCTCTCCATGACCGGCAGCTTGGCAGCTATTCGCGCCAGGAGCTGGCCCGGCACATGGCCCTCATCCCCCAGGAGTTTGATCTTGGTTTTGATTTCAGGGTGAGCGAGGTTGTCCTCATGGGCCGCCATCCCCATATCCGCCGGTTTGCCTCCCCCGGCCCAGAGGATCTGGCCCGCAGCAGGGGGGCCATGGTTGATCTGGAGGTTGAGCATCTCAGTGAACGTCTCATTACCACCCTGTCAGGGGGCGAAAAACAGCGGGTTGTCGCGGCCCGGGCCCTGGCCCAGGATGCCCCCTTGCTCATCATGGATGAGGCCACGGCAAACCTGGATATCCAGCACACCATCCAGATCTTTCAGGTGGTGCGCAGCAAGGTGGAGGTGGGGGGCATTGTCCTGGCCGCCATCCATGATCTCAACCTGGCTGCCGCCTTTTGCGACGAGATTTTTCTTCTCAAGGAGGGCTGCCTCCATGCCGCTGGATCTCCCCAGGAAATCCTGGTGCCGGCCATGATTGAGGAGGTGTACGGCATCGATTGTCAGGCCGCCTTTAACGATTTTAACCAGAGTCACCAGATATCATTCCAGTGGCGCCAGGAAAGGAGGGCATAGCCGGTGCATATCTTTAAAAAAACGATAGTTTGCTGCCTGTTGAGCTGGGTTTGCCTCCTGGGTCTTAACCACTGGGCGGCAGCCACGGAGTTTGTTGACGATAATGGCCAAACCATTCGTTTCGATACACCCTTTACGCGCATTATCTCCCTCTATCCGGCCCACACGGAAAATCTTTTTTTCCTGGGACTGGACCAGGAGATTATTGGTGTGGCCAAGAATGACAGCTTCCCTGCAGGGGCCCTGGCCAAGGGGAAGTTTCACTACCGGGAGGATGCGGAGAAGTTTATTGCGGCCCAGCCTGATCTCGTTCTTGTCCGGCCCATGGTCATGCGTTCCTATCCCCAGCTCATGGAGCAGCTGGCCAGGGCCGGGATAACGGTGGTCTCCCTCCAGCCCACCTCAGTGGCGTCCATGTTCTCCTACTGGCACAAGCTGGGCCTGCTCACCGGCCGGGAGAAGGAGGCTGCCTGGATGGTGGATCGCTTCCAGCAGGGGTTGTCCACCCTTGTGCAGCGCACTGCGGACCTGGATCCTGAGCAGCGCACCAGGGTCTATTTTCAGGCCATTCACCGTAGGATGAAGACCTTCATGCCCACCTCCCTGGCCATCTTTGCCCTGGAGAGTGCCGGTGGCATCAATATCGCCGCTGACGCCAACCAGGTGCGCAGCACCAATATTGCCTATTATGGCAAGGAGCGCATCCTGGCCAAGGGCCGGCAGATTGATGTCTTTCTGGCCCAGCAGGGGGTGATGAACCGGGTTGACGGGGAGCTGATCAGGCAGGAACCGGGCTTCATGGCCATCAGGGCCGTTCAGGAGGGCCGGGTCTATTTCATTGACGAACATCTTGTTTCCCGGCCCACCATGCGCCTTCTCGAGGGAATCAACCAGATTGGCGCCATGCTCTATCCAGAGCTTTTTTAGTGACTTACAGCAGAAAGACTGCCACTTTTTTTAGTACCCCCTTGAGGGGTATAAAAAACAAGAAACTAATAAACTTGTTTTAAAAGTGACAACTTACAGTCACCCCCAAGTCACTTATACCCCTCTAGGGGGTACGGAAAAAAGTCCTTTCCACTTTATATGGGTTAGTGCCTTAGTATTTGTTTTCGTGTCAAAATCACCCCTCAAGGGGTACTGGGTAGAGTCCGTTCATTAATCCCAGTTTAGCTGGGTTAAGGGGCTGTCAAGGGGCGTTATGGAAATCAGGGAGGGAAGCAGGCGGCGCAACAACAGGATCATCTTTATCACCGCCGGGGTGATTTTCCTGCTCATTATTCTCTCTTTGCAGAGCCAGCCCAATGGCGAGCTGGTGAAGATCAATGTCGGCGACAGCAGTTTCAAGGTGGCCAATATGCTGACCCAGGAGGGGATTGCCTTCAGGCCCCTGGCCGGAGAGGAGGGGGGCATTATTGTGGACTACACCCCTGTTTCAGCCCTGGACCGGCTTAAGAAGAGAGAGGCGGGCAGCCGCTATGAGATACGTTTTGTTGATGGTAAGGTGGCGATGATTATCTGGCGGGACCGGCAGGGCAAAGAGCTTGGCAGGCGTCTCTTTGTTACGGTCATGGCCCCGCTGTAACGGCTCCATGCTGCCGGACCGTTGTCTGGACGATTGTTTTTTTATGGGCTCAACTTTCCCGGTTGGCTTATCTGACTGAAAATTCTTTGTTATTTCCTGCTCCAGTTGAGGTCTGCGCTTAGCTGATCCTGGACGAAAAATCTGATTATTGAAGATATCCCTCCTGTCTATGTGGCGGGATAGGCCTGGCTCACCATGTCGTAAAAGGCCTGGTAGTGGCGGGGCAGGCTGCGTTTTTTATGGCGCAGCAGATAAAAGCTGCGGGTCATTGCAGACCCGCCCAAGGCTATCTCCTGAAGGCTGCCTGCGGCCAACTCTTCTTTGATGGCCATCCTGGAGAGAATGGATACGCCCAGGCCGCTCTTGATGGCCTCCTTGATTGCTGCTGTGGAGCCGAGGGTGGCGGCAACCTGCAGGCTGTCCCCCTTGATGCCTCTTTCCTCAAGAAATTCTTCCGTTACCAGGCGCGTACCAGAGCCCTGCTCCCGCTGTAAAAAAGGCAGGGATTGTAAATTTATCTCCTGGCATTGCCCGGCCAGTTGAGGGGTGCCGGCGCAGATGAGCTCATCATCAAAAAATGGCTGCAGCATAAGCTGTTTTTTTGCAACAGGGGCGCCGACCACCCCCAAAAGAAGCTCGTGGCTGGCGACCATATCACTGATAAGGCCGGTATCATGGATAGGTATCTCAAAAGAGACGGCAGGGTGCTCTTTTTTGAAGCGGCTGGCCAGGGCCGGTAGCAGGTAGGTGCCAGGGATCGTGGATGAACCAATGATGAGATGGCCCCTGATGGTGGCGCTTGCCTCCATGAGGAGATCGGGGATGGATGCCACCTCCCCAATAACCTGCAGCGCCTTGGGGAGAATAAGCTCTGCCTGGGCCGTGGCTATGATGGAGCGGCCCAGCCGGTCAAAGAGCTTGCAGTTAAGCTCATGTTCAAGGTTTTTTATGTGCTCGCTGATGGTGGGCTGGCTGATGTGCAGCTCTTCAGAGGCCCGCGAGAAACTACGGTTTTTGTAGACAGCGGCAAA
This sequence comes from Pseudomonadota bacterium, assembly GCA_030597865.1. Lineage (GTDB taxonomy): Bacteria > Desulfobacterota > Desulfobulbia > Desulfobulbales > SURF-16 > BM506. The sequence goes on from JAUVQZ010000129.1 coordinate 4,573, forward strand.
TATTTTCAGGTGATGAATATCCATGGCTGGCCATAGTAATAGAAAACGATGCTGGAATGAAGAAAAAAGAAAATTATGGGGTGGAGCGAACATAGGATCCTAACAAAAAAAAACTTTCGCAAAAAATTTTTTTGGAGAAAGTTTTTAGCGAATGATTGGGTGAAAACACCCATGGCTGCTGATTCAGGACGCGCTTTCAAAAACATGCCATGGTGGCTAAAGCGTTTATTTTAAAGAATAAGAGTAATGGCGAGTAAGTGGGGGGAAATGAGAGTAAAATGCAACATTAAGAATTTCGTTAAAAGGTGTGGGGGGCAGGGTGATGGGCGCTAAGCCCCCATTGTCGCGGGGTTTTTTTTGGTGGGCGTAAAAAGAGCGTGTTTATGGTGAAATAGCAAGGGGGCTCGTCTAGGTTCAAGTCAGCAGGGTGTCTACAGCCTGTTGATAACTTGGGCCTTTTATTAGAAAAATTAGCGTTAACCGTCTTTGACACACCTGTTCATTTCTGACTAAAACAGCTGCACCAATTTAAGGCAGTTTCAGCACCACCTACCATTAAAAATCTTCAAGAGCTTATATCTATGATATGGCAGTCCGTTAAAGAAAAACTTTCAAGTAAAATACCTAAAAATGCCTATTCCCTGTGGATATCGCCCTTAAACGGTCAAGAAGTTGAAGACGGAAACCTTGTCCTGACAGGGCCGGACAGTTTTTTTTGCAATTGGGTGAGCGATAAATACCTTGCTGATATTCAGAGTTGCCTGAAGGAGCTGGGCCGGGGAGATGTTGCAGTCTCCTTTGCGGAGTCTGCTCCATCGTTGGCCCCTGAGCCCGTTAGTAAACCCCGGCAGATGCGTCTGCCCACCATGCCGGTGGTCAGACAATTCACCAAGGCCCTTAATCCACGCTATACCTTTGACGAGTTCATGGTGGGCAATTGTAATATGTTGGCCCATTCCGCCTGTGATGCCATTGCCAACGATAGGGATGAGGTTGGCAAGGCCGTCTATATTAATGGCGGTACTGGCATGGGCAAGAGTCATTTGACCCATGCGGTGGCCCATCATATTGTTAATCACGCCCCCTCAACCCGCCTTCACTATCTGACCGCCCAGCAGTTAACCGCAGAAATGGTCAAAGGAATTAAGACCAATACCATGGTCAATTTCAAAGATAAGTATCAGAAGGATTGTGATGTGTTGCTCATCGAGGACGTCCACACCCTGTCTGGGCGGACCAAGACGCAAACCGAGCTTGCCGAGACCCTGGATGTCTTGATGGAGTGCGGCAAGCGGGTGATGTTTACCAGCTCAAAATCACCCCGGGAGATTGATAATCTTGATGAGGGCCTGCGTTCCCGCTTGTCCTACGGCCTGATCACGACCATCAACCCCCCTGGCTTTAATACCCGCCAGAAGATCATCCAGCGCAAGGCAGCCCATTTCGATCTGGTCTTGCATGACAACCTGGTCGGCTATCTGGCGGAAAACGTCAAGGGTGATATCCGCCAGCTGGAAAGTGTCATTGTTGGCATCAAGGCCCAGGCCGCCCTGCTTGGGGTCAATCCTGATTTTGACATGGTCAAGGAGACCCTGTGCAACATCATGGGTCAGCAGGGCCAGATTTCCGCAGAGATGATCCGTGATTTCATTGCCGGCCAGTATAATCTCACCATTAACGAGCTCCAGTCCAAGTCCAGAAAGCGTCTTGTCACCTTTCCGCGCCAGGTCTGTATGTATCTGGCCCGCAAGCACACTGAGCTGCCCCTGGCCGATATTGGCCGGGCCTTAAACCGTGACCACTCCACCGTGGTCCATGCCGTGCGCACCATTACCACCAAGATTGCCCGCGACGGCTCCACCCGCGGCCAGATTGAGCTGCTTTCCGATAAGCTGGAGAAGAAGTTTTTATAATTTTTAGAGCAATATTTCAGTGAGAAAGGAGTGTCTTGCTCTATTTAGGGGAAGGGTTGCCGCAGATGCGGCAACCCTTTTTTTTTGGTTCTTTGTCAATGTGTGGGAATGACTTTGTTTTTGCCACGGAAACCACGGAAGAAAGGCCTGGGAGAGGGAGGATGTCAGCCTTCAAAGTCGCGGCTAACCATCTTTGCAAACACAAAGACACAGAGACACAGAGGGATTGCAAAAAAAGCCTTTGTGGCTTTGTGTTTTAACTTCACAAAGAGTCTTCCCGGACTTCGATGATGAACCCAAAAAAAAAAGGGCCTAGAGAAAATATTCTCTAGGCCCTTAACTTAATGGCGGGAGCGACCGGGATCGAACCGGCGACATCTTGCGTGACAGGCAAGCACTCTAACCAACTGAGCTACGCCCCCAAAAAGCATTTATATGGTACACGTTTTGAGCCCTAAAAACTCGGCTGCAAACACCTGATATTACTGGTGGGCGGTACAGGGATCGAACCTGTGACCCTCGGCTTGTAAGGCCGATGCTCTCCCAGCTGAGCTAACCGCCCCTCCGTCAATCATTGTGGACATCTATTTACCAAGAAGGCCTTGAGCCGTCAAGCAAAAAAGATCAATGCGAAGCATTATGTGAAGACACTGTAATGTCACCATAGACAGAAGATGGCGAAACATCTTTAAATAATGTTTCTCCTTCTTTCAATAGAAGCGATTTTTCCAGTACTTCGTCAACATTTTCAAGACAGTGAATCGTCAGACTCTTGCGAATCGTAGCAGGAACGTCTGCAAGATTTTTTTCATTTTCTTTTGGGATGAGTACAGTTTTAATGTTCCCTCTCTTTGCTGCCAGTAACTTTTCTGTCAGGCCGCCAATGGGAAGCACTCTGCCACGCAACGTAATTTCCCCGGTCATTGCAATTTTATGGTTTACAGGAAGCTTGAGAATGGCCGAGACCAGAGCTGTGGCCATAGTGATCCCTGCAGATGGCCCATCCTTTGGAATGGCTCCCTCGGGCACATGCACATGGATATCGAGCTTCTGATAGAAATCAGGTGCCAGGCCCAAACGCATGGCTCGTGAACGCACATAACTTAAAGCAGCCTGTGCTGACTCCTGCATAACATCACCAAGCTTTCCGGTAACAATCATTTTACCGGTACCGGGCATGAGGGTTGCTTCAATCTGCAACAGCTCACCACCAACGGAGGTCCATGCAAGACCGGTAACTAATCCGACTTCAGCACGTTCTTCGGCAAGTCCGAAACGAAACTTGGGTGTCCCAAGATATTTATTCACACCCTGGGCGGTAATTTTATATTTTTTGGCCTTTGTTTTCTTTTTCAAACGATCCCGTGCGATCTTTCTCAAAACAGAAGCAATCGTTCTCTCAAAATTCCGAACTCCCGCTTCCCTGGTATACCGCCGAATGATCTCAAGGGTTCCACCGCCGGTGAACGAGACATCATCAGGTTTAAAGCCATTCAGTTTCAACTGTTTAGGGATAAGATAGCCTTCTGCTATTTTCTGTTTTTCTTCTTCCGTATAACCATTTAAGCGAATAATCTCCATCCTGTCCTGCAACGGCAAGGGGATACCTTCAAGGTTATTTGCTGTGGTTATAAAAAATATCTCTGAGAGATCATAATCAAGATCAAGGTAATGATCATTGAAACTATTGTTTTGTTCCGGGTCAAGAACCTCAAGGAGCGCTGAAGAAGGATCACCACGGAAATCAGTGGACATCTTATCTACTTCATCAAGACAAAAAAC
>JAUVQZ010000040.1 GCA_030597865.1 Pseudomonadota bacterium
GGGAAAGTCGCGGATTAATCTCTCTGGCAGGGGCCAGCTCGTGGCAAGTTTGAGAAACGAGGCATCGGGCATGGCCTCCTTGGCGTGGAGATAGGCAACGCCACCGGTGATAATTCCCCTCTTGGGATCACCTTTTTCAATGCGATTGCCCGGGTAGCTGTTGGCAAAGGCGAGGAGTTCCTGCTGTCTGCCGATCATGGTCTGTCGTCTGGCCCGGGCATTGCCAGGCAGCATGACAAATTTGGCTGGATCCTTGGCGATCTTCACCTCAACCGGACCTAAGGAGCGGCTGCCCACGGTAACCAGGCCCTTGACATGGGCCAGTCTGGTCGTGGTGCGGAAGAGAACAGGGGTGTCGTATTTTTCCGATAGTTCAAAGGCCTCCTTGAGCATGGTCAGGGCCTCTTCAGGGTCAGAGGGCTCAAGCATGGGCAGCTTGGCGGCAAAGGCGTAATTGCGGTTGTCCTGCTCATTTTGGGAACTGTGCATCTCCGGGTCATCGGCATTAACAATGACCAGGCCGCCCCGGCAGCCGGTGTAGGATGCGGTAAAGAGCGGATCCGCCGCCACATTGAGGCCGACATGCTTCAGGGTAACCAGCACCCTGGCCCCGGCAAAGGAGGCGCCCAGGCCGACCTCAAGGGCCACCTTTTCATTGGGGGCCCACTCGGTGTAGACATCATTATATTTGACAAGGTTTTCCAGGATCTCGGTGGAGGGGGTGCCTGGATATGCTGATGCCACCGTAACGCCTGCCTCCCAGGCAGCCCGGGCAATGGCTTCGTTGCCTGATAACCATATTTTTTCTGAATCGGCCTTGGCCACGGTGTCCTCCTTGGTGGTGGTTGGAACAAATCTCTGCCTTGCGTACAACTACCCTGTTTGGCTGGCAGGTGGCAAGGTGTGCCGGCGTAAATAGAGTAATAGCGCCTTTTTCAGGGGCAAAGACTTCATGGGTAGGTATTATTAGCAGGGGTTATTACCATGGATCATGGGGAAGATCAAGGAGGAGTGAGCTGGTGGAGGCGGTGGGTGGATGTGGAGTTTTTTTGTCCCTGGGAGTCTGTCGGGCTTGGGCATAAATCCACTGCAAATTCGAGAAATCGGCCCAGACCCCTAGAAATCTTCTTTCTGGAGGGCTGATATTTTATCGGCCAGTTGATCCACCAGGGCGCTGGCACCGCTAAAGTCAAAAATGTCGAGCTGCTCCCTAATGGCATAGAGAAGCGGTGCCAAGCTGTTCAAATGACCGAGGCGATGGATCAGATTATCATTGGCCGCCTCAGCGTCAAGATCGTTGGCCTTGAGCATCTTTTTAAGGTCCTGGACCAGGCTGTAGATGGCAGGAAAATCGATGGCCGCAGGGGGCATCTCTTCATTGGCGGCCTCTTTTTGTATGGGGCCCAGCCGGGGCAGCGAGGCTATTGATTTCAGGACAATGGCCAGGGAGGCGTTGAAGTTTGCCATTGCAAGGGCTGGGGGGGCGGCGTCTTTTTGCAGCATATCCTCAAGCGCTTTGGCATGGTTGTGGAGATCAGGGGCAGACAGGTTGGCGGCAACCCCTTTGATGTTGTGCACAAGGAGCTTTGCCTGACCATGGTTGGCGGTGCTCAGGAGTTTTTGTAATTCTTGGCCGCCATCCTGAAACTCCCTGGTGAAATCGTCGAGGAGTTTGAGGTAAAAGGCCTCGCTGTTGCCAACCCGTTTGAGGCCGGATTTGATCCGGAGGCCCTGGATATCTTGAGGAAGGGTGCTGGGGCGGTCTTGATCCCCCCTGGCCAAGGTGCGCTCCTGCTGTCCATGGTCAAGATAGGTGGCCATGGTCCTGTAGAGAAAATCCTGATCAATGGGCTTGCTGACATAATCATCCATGCCCGCCTCCAGACATTTCTCATGATCCCCGGCAATGGAGTGGGCAGTGAGGGCAATGATGGGGGTTTTCCGGTGGCCTGACTGTTCCCGGATCAGTCTGGTGGCCTCCAGGCCATCCATGATGGGCATCTGCAGGTCCATGAGGACACAGGCAATGTCGTTGTCATCCTCAATAAGGTCAACGGCCTGGCGGCCATTATTGGCAAGGAGCACCTCGCAGTTGACATTTTTGAGGACCTCCGTGATAACCTGCTGGTTGATGGTATTGTCTTCGGCAACCAGGATCTTGGCACCATGGAAATTGGGCAGCATCAGGGGGGGATTGTGCAAGGCCTGATCGTCGCCTTCAATAAGGGCGAGGCATTGTCCCACCCTTATGATCAGGTCGTTTTGTTTACAGGGTTTGCTCAGGAAAAATTCTACTCCCAGCTCTTTGCCCCTCTGGCTGGGAGCAATCTGGGAATCGGTCAGGGCCAGGACCATGGGGCGGCTGATATTTCTTTCTTTTAGGGTCGAGATGATCTGGGGGAAGAGGTCTGGTTCGTCACCAAGATCAGCCAGGATCATATCTATCCCTGGGCCCTGATCCGTGGCAAGGATGAGGGGGATATCATGGAGGGAAGGGACGCTGATAACATCAAAGCCGCTCCCTTTCAGGATCTGTTGCCAGGCCTGGCAACAGATCCTGTTGGTATGGGCGACCAGGATGGTTTTTGGGGCGCAGGCGCTTCTGTCAAGCAGTGGTGGGGCAGGTGGGGCGGCAGCATCTTTTTTGAATCGGGCGGTGAACCGGAAGGTGGAGCCCTGGCCCACCTGGCTTGTCACCTCAATGGCGCCACCCATCATGGCTGCCAGCTGGCTACTGATGGCAAGGCCGAGGCCGGTGCCGCCATACTGTCTGGTGATGGAGGTGTCGGCCTGGTGAAAGGCGCTGAAGAGCTGACCTGCCTGCTCCGGTGAAAGGCCAATGCCGGAGTCGGCCACGGAAAAGAGTAAGCTGGCCCCGGATGCATCCTCCTCCTCGCAACTGACATGGAGGGCCACCTCGCCAAGGTCGGTGAATTTGATGCCGTTAGCCACCAGGTTGAGGAGCACCTGTTCCAGGCGCAGCGGGTCACCAATAAGATTCTGGGGCACTGAGCTATCGGCATAAACAACCAGTTCAATGCCCTTTTTCTGCACCTTTTCGTTAAAGATATTAATGAGATTATCTAGGAGCTCCTGGAGGTTGAAGGGCACCTGCTCAAATTCAAGCTTGCCCGCCTCGATTTTGGAAAAGTCGAGGATGTCATCAATGATCCGCATCAGGGAGCCGCCGGCCCGGTTGATTGTCTGGATATAACTCTTCAGGCGGCTGGTTACCGGGAGCTGGAGGGCCAGGACGCTCATGCCGATGATGGCATTCATGGGGGTGCGGATCTCGTGGCTCATATTGGCAAGAAATTCCGACTTGGCCTGGCTGGCCCCCTTGGCCTCTTTTTCAGCCATTTTTCTTTCACTGGCCTCAATGATGAGCAGCTCATTGGAGGTGTTGAGTTCCTGGGTGCGCGCCAGAATTCTATCCTCGAGTTCGGTGTTGAGCTCTTCCAGTTTGATGTTCGCCACTGCCAGTTTTTCGGCATTCTCCTTGAGAACCTGTTTCTTTTCCTCCTCTAAAAGATGGAAACGGTCAGCAATGGCCATGGCCAGAATCATCGCCTCCCAGCTGGTGCCGATCTGGGTGGACCAGTTGACAAGAAAGGTGTTAGGCAGCACCCCAAAGGTTTTCAGGGAGTAGATGGTGATGGAGAGCAGGGACACGGTCCAGGCCAGGGCATAATAATAGGCGGGCCGGTATCCCATGAGCATGACCTGGAAGCCGGCAATAATCATTATTGGCAGGGTGAGACAGGAGAGGGTGGCCAGTTTAATGGCCAGGGAGTAGTCGATAAACAGGCTGGCCAGCATGCCCAGGCCGCCTATGGGAATAAGGGCCTTGAGGATGTTGTGGTACCTGGGGATATGTTTTTTGGTGTCCAGGATGGTGATGGTAAACAGGGTGGCGCAGGTATAGCTCTGGAAGATAAAGAAGGGCAAGGCCACCTGATTCCACCAGATGGCCTTGGGCCAGAGGTATTGAAAGCCGGTGCCGTTTAGGCTGAGCTGGAAACCGAGGAAGGAAATGATGAACAGGACGTAGTAGCCATAAATGATATCCCTGAGGCGGAGGTAGAGAAAGCTGATGTAGAGCACCATTACCAGGAGGATGCCGTAATAGATGCCGAGCATGGTCTGGGTGAGGCCGGTTTCCTGGGTAAAATAGGTTGGTGATGCCAGGCGGATGGGCAGATTAAGGGAGCCGCTGGTTTGGCAACGGAGATAATAGGTGGCCTGCTGGCCGGGCTCAAGGGTTATGGGAAAGACATAGCTCCGGGAGTTGATCGGCCTTTGGGAAAAGGGGCGCTGGTCACCGGTTTGGTAGGAGTGGTAGACGTTTTTAGCGGGATAATAAAAATCTAAATAATCCAGGGGGGGATAGTCAATGACCAGGAAATACTCGATGTGTTTGTTGAGATTGTTCTTGATGGTCAGCTTGCCCCATATGGTGCTCTTGGTGAAACCAAAACCGGGCATATCCTTTTTAGAGGTCTGGAATTGAACCTGTACTTCCGGGCTGAGGATATCTGCCAGGGAGAAAATCGAGTGTACATCCTCCAGGAGCTCAAGGTGGAGGCCGGCAGAATAGGATTGAGTGCCTTCCGTTATCTCCAGGGTTTTAGCCTGTGCCAAGGAGCAGACAAGGGGCGCTTCCAGGCAGAGTGTGGCAATAAACAGGGCGGAGAATGCTGTGAGTATGCGTTGTCGTAAGATGCGGAAATTCATATATGAAAAGGTGGAAAGGGTAGAGATTTTTTTGAGGTGACCAGGTATGTTGACCATGGTGATGATAGAGGCGTTGCCTTTCAACAGCGCCTATCATCGGAAATAAAGCTGTAAAAATCAACACATTACTGATGGTAATCCCGCCCTTTGCCCGTTCGACCATGACATGGGGCGGAGGTGGATACCCCCTTAATGGGCGAAGAATATTTTACTGGGCGCGACCATGAGAATCCTGGTTCATGAAAGAGAGAGGGTGGTGGTGTCAGGGACCACCATGGCCGATATTGGCGCTGAATTTCCCGGCAGCGACATCTTTATAGTCAATGGTTGTCAGGTTACGGGCGAATATCAGCCCCAGGACGGAGATGGCTGCTGGTGCCTTGCCAAGGGCAAGATGGTCAGTGAGGAGGAGCTTAAGCGCCTTCTCTATCTCCGTCATACCCCGGGGGTGCAGGATGTGATAAGCCGGGCCGTGGTTGGTGTCATGGGCTTGGGGGGCTTAGGTTCTGTGGTGGCAGGGGCCTTGGCCCGTATCGGCATAGGCCGTTTGATTCTGGCCGATTATGATATCGTTGAGCCAACCAATCTCAACCGGCAGCATTTCTTTGTCGATCAGATCGGTATGAAGAAGACCGAAGCGCTGGCTGCAAACCTCAGGCGGATGAACCCCTATGTGGATTTGACCCTCCATGACTGCAGGCTGACGGCCGACAATATTCCCTCCCTTTTTGGCGGCGTAGATGTGCTGGTGGAGTGTTTTGATGATCCGGCCATGAAGGCTGCTGCCTTCAGGTTGGCCTTGACGGACATGAAAACCATGGGGTATGTAGGAGCCTCAGGTGTGGCCGGGTTGGCCGATAATAACCTGATCACCACGGTGTGCCATCGACCGTACGTATTTATTGTTGGTGACAATGAATCGGAATCAAAACCCGGCCAGGGCCTGATGGCTCCCCGGGTGGGTATTGCCGCCCACCATCAGGCCAATCAGGTGCTGCGGATCTTGATGGAGAGGGCGGGGCAGCCTTCGACAGGCTCAGGGCCCGGGCCCTGAGCCTGTCGAAGGCGGTGCGGACTTATTATGAGACAGCTGGTGACAAAGAAATGGTGATTATCTGTAACGGTAAGGAGCAGGAGGTGGCTGAGGGCAGCACCCTGCTGCAACTCCTCAATCAATTACAACTCGCCCCGGATACGGTGGTGGTTGAGTGTGATAAAAAGATCATCAGCCGTGATGACTATGGGGGCATGATGCTCTCGGAAGGACAGAATCTGGAGCTGATCCGCTTTGTTGGCGGTGGCTGAGGTCCCTTGCAATTGGCCGGCAGAACTCCGGCAAGCGTCAGTAACACTTATATGGATAGATATACATGCTCAAGATAGCCGATAAAACCTTTCGCTCCCGTCTCTTTGGCGGTACCGGCAAGTTTGCCTCAGCCCAGGTGATGAAAGATGCCCTGGATGCCTCTGGTTCCGAAATGATCACCGTGGCCCTGCGCCGGGTGGATCTCACCAATCCCGATGACGATATCATGGCCAATCTTGACCGGGACAAGTATTGGTTTCTGCCAAACACCTCAGGGGCCCGTGACGCCCAAGAGGCCATCCGCCTGGCCAACCTGGCCCGGGCAGTGGGTAATATCAACTGGCTCAAACTGGAGGTGACCCCTGATCCTCGCACCCTGCTGCCTGATCCCATTGAGACCCTGAAGGCCACCGAGCTTCTGGTCAAGGATGGCTTTATTGTCCTGCCCTATATGAATGCCGACCCGATTCTTTCCCTGCGCCTGCAAGATGTGGGCGCGGCCGCTGTCATGCCGCTGGGTTCTCCCATCGGCACCAATCAGGGGGTGTTGACCCGTTTTCAGGTGGAGATCATTATTGACCAGGCCAGGGTGCCTGTGGTGGTGGATGCCGGTTTAGGGGCGCCCTCCCATGCCGCCGCAGCCATGGAAATGGGGGCCGATGCCGTTTTGGTCAATACCGCCATTGCCGTGGCTGGTGATCCGATCCGCATGGCCAGGGCCTTTGCCCAGGCCGTGGAGGCAGGTCGTACAGCATACGAATCCGGCCTCGGCGCCCAGGATAAACAGGCCGCGGCCTCTTCCCCTGAGATTGGCCTCGATTTTTTAAGATAAATAGTAACTATCCAGTAGCATCTCATCTTTGCCCATTTCGGAGTCTACGCTTACCTGGCCTTCTTACATACCAAAGTGCAGAGTCTGCGCTTACTGTTCGAAGTCCAGCAGTGCAACGGCGAAATGAACAAAGATGAGACACTTCTGGACAGTTACGCTTCAGAGCTGAAGGTAATTTCTTGCCCTCAACTCTGAATGGTTAATTCTGAATCCTGATTTTAGATATGGTAATTATCCCCGATTTTCAACAACTGAATGAGCGTATTGCTTCCTGTAGCAAGGACGATGTCAACCAGGCCCTGCAGGCCGAGCATCCGGGCATCCAAGGTCTTGCCGCTCTCCTGTCACCTGTTGCCTCAGACATGCTGCCGGAACTGGCGCGCCGTTCCGCCGAGATCACGGCCAGGCGTTTTGGCCGTACTATCCAGCTCTACGCCCCGGTCTATCTTTCCAGTTACTGCAGTAATAAATGCGCTTATTGCGGTTTTTCAGCAGAAAACAAGATAGAGCGCCGGGTGCTGACAATGGCGGAGGCTGAAAGGGAGATGGATATCCTCCAGGAACGTGGTTTTAACCATGTCCTGCTCGTCTCGGGCGAGGCACCGTCCAAGCTTGGCGTCGATTATCTTGAAGAGTTGGCCCGGCGGACCAGGGACCGTTTTGCCTCCATCACCATTGAGGTCCAGCCCTTAAGTACAGAGGAGTATACCAGGCTCTTTCAGGCCGGCATCACCGGGGTTGCCATTTATCAGGAGACCTACGAACGCCGGGTCTATGATCAGGTCCATCTCAGCGGCAAGAAATGTGATTACGACTTCCGGCTGGAGTCCCCGGCCCGCGTGGCCCAGGCCGGCATGCGTGAGGTGGGTATCGGCGCCCTCTTAGGTCTTGCTGACTGGCGCTGTGAAGGGCTGGCCCTGGGCCTGCATCTGGCCTGGCTCCGCAAGAGTTTCTGGCGCACCGGCCTGACCGTCTCCTTTCCCCGTCTCCGGCCGGCCGAAGGGGATTTTCAGCCCCTGGCAGTTGCCTCAGAAAAGGACCTGGGCCAACTGCTCTTTGCCCTGCGCATCTATGATCACGATGTCGGTCTGGTGCTCTCCACCCGTGAAGAGGAGCGTTTTCGAAACGGCATGGTCGGCCTGGGGCCCACCCGTTATTCGGCCGGCAGTTGCACGGCCCCCGGTGGCTATACCCACCCCGACTTTGAAGGGGAGCAATTCTCCGTGGGAGATCACCGTAGTATGGCTGAGGTCTGCGCCAGTATCCAGGCCAAGGGGCATGATCCGGTTCGCAAGGATTGGGACAGTGCCTTTCAAAAAGGGTTTTAGTGCCTTACTGCAGAAAGACTGCGACTCTGTTCAGTACCTCCCCCCTGAGGGGTATAAAAAACAAGAAAACATTAAACTTGTTTTTAAAGTAATAAGTTGCAAGTATCTCCAAGGCACTTATCCTCAAAAAATTTAAAGCAATATTCCACTTTAGTGGGTTAAGTTTTGGCCGTTAGATGGTAAGTTTTTCAGGCCTAAAATTTCCGAGCTGATATAACGCCTTACAAAGAAAGGCATAGGTTGATAAAATAAGCCCCCCTGAAAGGGCTGAAATTATATCTGGCTACCTTGCAAAACTGCTATTTTCACCGTTCCTTGTCCTCGTACAGGTAAGCGCAGACTCCGAAATATCTAGTTTTTCAAGAGACCCATCTCTACTTAAAAAACTCACCTTGAGAGGTTCAATATGTCTAACGATCTAAAGAAAATGTACACCAATATCCTTGGTGATTCCTTCCCCATGACCATGACCATCTCCTTTGGCAGCCAGATGCTGATCTATAAGAAGAGAACCTGGAATATCACCATGGATGATGGCAGCCAGGAGGAGCGCGGTATCCGCTATGGCGAAAACCCGGACCAGGAGGCCGCCCTCTATGAGCTTATTAACGGCAACCTGACCCTGGGCGACTGCACCTTTATTGAGCCTGGAAACGGTCTGGTCAGTGGAATCTCCGTGGAGGACATGCTCCAGGTGGGTAAGCATCCCGGTAAGATTAATCTCACCGATATTGATAATGGTCTGAATATCATTAAGTATATGGTGGATCAGCCCGCCGCTGTCATCCTCAAGCATAATAATCCCTGTGGTTGTGCCGTGGGCGATTCTATGGCCGACGCCTATAATAAGGCCAACCGCTGCGATCGCATCGCCGCCTTTGGTGGTGCGGTTATCATGAGCAAGGCCGTTGATAAGGCCACGGCAGAGCTGATGAGCCAGAATTATCTTGAGGTGGTCTGCGCCCCTGAGTTTGAGGAGGGTACCCTGGAGATCCTGGCCAAGAGAAAGAACCTGCGCGTCATCAAGATGGCCCGCATTGACCGGTTGGCCGAATTTGAAAAACATCGCTTTGTTGACTTTAAGAGCCTCATTGACGGCGGCCTCATTGCCCAGCAGTCTGCGGTGAACTCCATCCGCACCGTTGCTGATATGAAGGATGCGGCCACCACCTCCAAGGGCGTGGAATACCGTTGCGAGCGTCAGCCCACCGAGCAGGAGATTGATGATATGCTCTTTGGCTGGGCCGTGGAGCATGGCGTGACCTCAAACTCGGTAATCTACGTGAAAAACGGGGTCACCGTTGGAATCGGTACCGGTGAGCAGGATCGGGTGGGCGTGGCCGAGATTGCCGTCCATAAGGCCTATATCAAGTATGCCGATATCCTCTGCTTTGATAAGTTCGGCATCCCCTATGCTGATCTGGCCCTTGAGATTGAGCAGGGTAAGCGCGACAAGGCGGACCAGGAGGCCATTGATGCCCAGACCCAGGAAGATCGGGCCGGGCTGCCAGGCTCCTGTATGATTTCAGACGCCTTCTTCCCCTACCGGGACGGGGCTGATGTCGGTATCCGCCAGGGCGTGACCTCCATCCTCCAGGCCGGTGGTTCCATGCGTGATTTTGAGACCATCCAGGCCTGTAATGAGGCCGATCCCCAGGTGGCCATGAAGTTCACCGGCCAGCGCTCCTTTAAACATTAAAATATGGCCCTTAATGGGCTTTGATACTGGAGTTCATAACCCCGTAGGAGTAGACTTACTCCCACGGGGTTTTCTTTTTTCAGGGGAGGAGTCCATGAAGACAGCGCTTATTTTACTGGCCACAGGGTTTGAGGAGACAGAGGCGGTGACCATTATTGATGTCCTGCGCCGCGGTAATGTGGAGGTCATCTCGGCAAGTATTGGCGGGCGTCTGGTGCATGGTGCCCACGCCATTGAGGTCATGGCTGACACGGTTCTTGACGATGTCAGGGAGAGGCTGTTTGATGCGGTAATCCTGCCCGGCGGCATGGGCGGCACCGAGAATCTGCTGGCCTCAGGGGATGTCCGGGCCCTGTTGAAAAAACATGCGGACCAGGGGAGCATTGTCAGCGCCATCTGCGCCGCGCCCCTGGTTCTTGAAAAGGCGGGGCTGCTGGCCGGCAGGACGGCCACCATTTATCCCGGCCTGGAGGATAAGCTCCTTACCCTTGCCCGGCTCAGCGCTGACATGGTGGTTGGGGACGGCAATATTATCACCAGTCGAGGGCCTGGCACGGCCATGGAATTTGCCCTGCACCTGCTGGAGAGACTGGCGGGCAAGGGCATGGCTGACCAGGTGGCTGAAGGTCTTTTATATCAGCACAACTAAGGTCTGCGGCGATGTTTGCCACGGGAGGGGCCCATGAGCTCGGTTAAAATTTTATTGGCGGCCATGTGGATCCTCTTGGATGGGGCAGCAGTTGGCGCCTCGCCTGTTGATGATATTGTCAAAAGGGTGGAGGATAACCTTAATGGTGAGACCGCCTATATGCAATTTACCATGGTGGTGCAGACCAAACGCAGCAAGCGGACCATGAGGATGGACAGCTGGTCCATTGGCCAGGATAAAAGCTTCATCAGGATCACCTATCCCGGTAAGGACAGCGGTATCACCTTTCTTAAGGTGGATAAGGCCATGTGGCAGTATGTGCCGCGCATCGAAAAGACCATCAAAATCCCGGCCTCCATGATGCTGCAGAGCTGGATGGGCAGTGATTTCTCCAATGACGACCTGGTGCGGGAAAGCTCCCTCTCCGAGGATTATGACGCCACCCTGGTTGGTGAGGATGGGGCCGAATATCTCCTTGATCTCCAGGCCCGGGAGGATGCGCCGGTGGTCTGGGGCCGGATCCGGATGCATATCTCAAAAAAGTATCTTCTGCCCACCAGGGTGAGCTATTATGATGAGGAGGGCATGCTTGTCAGGGTCCTCGACTACTTGGAAATCAAGGGTTTTGGTAAGCGCTTCTATCCCAGCCGTTGGCTCATGCGGCCCCAGGCCCCGGAAAAGGCAGGCCATCAGACGGAGATCATCATTGACCACGCCGTCTTTGACGGGGAGATTGATGGGGCCTATTTCAGCAAGCGGGCCCTGAAACGCTTTTCCCGCTAGACATTGAAGGTCAAAGGGCGAGTGACCCGCCGACAAATTGTTGTTTTTTCACCACAGAGGCACAAAGAAAGCTTTTTTGAAAAATCTCTGTGTCTTTGTGCCTCTGTGGTGTGCTGATCAATTTTTGTAGGAACCCTGCCATGATGTTTGTCAGATTTGCCATGAAAAACATCCGGGCCCACCGGAACCGCAGTCTGGTGACCATCCTGCTCACCACCCTGACCACGGCCATGCTGATTTTTGCCACCGCCTTCATGGATGGCTCCCATGACAAGATGCTTGAAAATGCCGTGGAGATCTATCCCGGCTATGTCCAGGTGACCCATAGGGATTTCCGGGACAAGCCCAGCCTTGATAACCTCATCTTTGACGCTGGATCAATAAGGGATGTTTTATCCACAAGTCCTGGGGTGGCCGCCTTTGCCGCCCGTTTTGAGACCTTTGTCCTCTTTGCCGGTGCGGACAAGGCCGTGGGCGGTATGCTCACCGGCATTGAACCGGACCAGGAAAAAAAGCTGTCCAGGTTGGCCTCCTCCCTGGTGAGCGGCGCCTATCTCGATGATCAGGACGACAACCAGCTCTATATGGGCTATGAGCTGGCCCGCCGTCTCAGGGTTGAGGTGGGGGATCAGCTCTCCTTTGTGGGCACGGGCGCTGATTATTCCTTTGCCGCTGATACTCTCCTGGTTAAGGGGATCTTCAAGACCGGCCTCTTTGACTTTGACGCCTCAGCCGCCTTTGTCAGTAAGGAATATTTTGATGGGGTGATGGCCGCCAACAACTACGCCAGCCATTTTATTGTTCTGCCCCGCAATCCCCCTGCTGCTGATCTCCTGGCCGCCAGTCTTAACGAGCGTCTCATGGGCGAGTATCTGGCCGAGAGCTGGCGCACCACCATGGCGGGCCTGGTCCAGGCCATGCTGGTGGATTCCATCTTTGGCTACCTGACCCTGGCCGTCATCTTCATTGTCATCTTCTTTGTCATCCTTATCTATACCTGGCTCACCGTCTTTGCCCGGATGCGGGAGGTCGGGGTGTTGCGGGCGTTAGGCACCATGCCTGGTCAGATCCTGCAGATGCTTGTCTCCGAAAGCGCCCTGCTGGCCTTGGGCAGTTTTGTTTTAGGGGGAATTATTGGCGGATCCCTCGCCTATTATTTTAACCTCCATCCCATCTATTTCTCCTTTTCCGAGGAGCAGTTTAAGCAGTATGGCCTGGCTGCTGCGGCCATGCCCACCGCCTTTGAACCCCTGGTTATTTTGCGCGACATGGTGGTGATGTTTGTTCTCTCTGTGGGCTCCACCCTCTACCCCATTGTCAAGGCCAATGGCGTCAGGCCCATCGAGGCAATCCACCATGTTTGATGGACTCTTAAAAAAGCGGCACGGCCACCGGTACAGAGGTTGTCTTGCTTATGTAGCGGTGACGAATTTTGTTGGCAGAGATTTTTTGGGGAACACCATGTTTAGGGTGCTCATGCGCATAGCCCTTGCCTCCCTGGGCCGGCGTCTGTGCCGTTCCATGCTGGTTATTACCATGATTGCCATGAGTCTCTGGGGTCTGATCTTTATGCAGGGCCTCTATGACGGCATGACCGAGCAGATCATTGATAATGCCATCCGCAGCGACAGCGGCGATATATCGATCTTTGCCCGGGATTACCGTCTTGATCCCGGCCTGGAACGGTTGCTAACCCGGGCGGACGAGGTGAGCCGGTTTTTGACTGAAGACAGCCGGGTCAGGAGCCATGTCAGCCGTCTGCGCCAGGAAGGGCTCATTGCCACGGCCCATTATTCCAGAAACGCCGCCATCTATGGCGTGGATCTTGATGCCGAAGACCGCCACGGCCGGCTGGCCGCCTATCTTCATGAAGGAGAGTATGGTTTTGGCAAAAAGGGGCGCGGCGCCCTGCTGGGCTCCCGGCTGGCTGCCAAGATGAGGGTGGAGGTGGGCAAGAAGATCATCCTTTCAGCCCAGAACAGTGAAAATGATGTCTCTGCCCTTGCCTTGCGGGTCACCGGTATCCTCAAGACCAATAATATGGGCCTGGACGAGACCGCGGTTTTTATCAGTACAGATAAGGCCCGGGAACTGCTCATGGTATCCGAGGGAACGAGCCAGATAAGCATCCTGGTTGCCGACAAGGAAGATATACCGGCGGTGCAAAAGGGTCTGGCCGCCCAGTTTCCCGAGCTTGATGTGCTCAGTTGGGATGCGCTCTATCCCGTCCTTTTTCAGGGCCGGGAGATGATGGAGGTCTTTAACCTCATCACCAGCCTTCTTGTCTTTTGCGTGGCCGGCCTTGGTATCTTCGGGGTCATGCTGGTCTCGGTCTTGGAGAGGCTCCGGGAGTTTGGCATCATGCTGGCCATTGGCACCAGCTTTAAGGAGATCCGCGCCATGGTCTTCATCGAGTCGTTCATCTTGGGGTTGAGCGGCTTTGGCAGCGGCGCCCTCTTAGGCGGCCTGACCCTGCTCTATTTTAAGAAGTATGGGCTGGACCTCTCCATGTTCAGTGCCGGTCTTGACGCCTTTGGCATGGACGCCATCACCTATGCCCTGATCAGGCCCGGCTATTTTCTCACTGCCCTTGCCGCGGTGACAGGAGCCACCCTGATCAGTGTCCTGCTGCCGCTGCGCATACTGAAGAAGGCCCGGCCCATGGAGGCCATTAACAAGATTTAAGGATTATTTAGCCACTGAATCCTCAGAATACAAAAGATATATTCCGTGGCTTCCGTGGCTAAAAAAACGTCAAATCACATCTCCTCTCCCAAGATTGGCAGGTAAGCAATCACATGGCGGCGTCCCTGAAACGCTTACAGGTATGGGGGTGTATCAAGTCGGGTGTGGTTAATTGATCGCTATCGGTTAGAGTTGAAAAACTAGGAAGGTAAGAATGAATTCGTCATTTCTCGAGATACGGCAGGTGGGCAAGGTGTTTTCACCGGGCCAGGATGTTGAGGTCAAGGCCCTTGCCCATATCGATCTCAGCATCGCCAGGGGAGAGTTTGCCGTCCTGTCCGGGCCTTCCGGCAGTGGTAAGACCACCCTGCTTAATATCATTGGCGGTCTGGACGAGGCCAGCAGCGGTGAGGTGGTCCTGGACGGCATAGCGGTCACCGCCCTTGATGAGCAGCAGCTCTCAAGGCTGCGCCGGGATCATATCGGCTTTGTCTTCCAGGCCTATAACCTCATCCCTGTCCTCACTGGCCGCCAGAATATCGAGTATGTCATGCGCCTCCAGGGCTGGAGCCAGGAAGCCTGCGTTAAGCGAACCGCAGAGGTGGCAACCAAGCTCGACATCAGCCATCTCCTTGATAAATTGCCAAACCACCTCAGCGGCGGTCAGCAGCAGCGGGTGGCTGTGGCCCGGGCCGTGGCCAGTATGCCGAAGCTTATCCTGGCCGATGAACCCACCGCCAATCTTGACTCCAAGAGCGCTGCCAACCTCATGGATATGATGCAGCAGCTCAATGGGGACGAGGGAATCACCATTGTCTTTTCCTCCCATGACCCCCTGGTGATCTCCAAGGCCAGGCATTCCATTGTCCTGCATGACGGCGAGGTCGTTGCCAATGAGCATCTTTGCTAGTCTCCTTGCCCTGGGCCTTTTTGCCGGCAGCCCGGAGATGGCCCTGGAGAACACCAATATTGTCAGCTACGATGAGACCCGGCAGTGGGTGGATTATAATCGTCTGCGCCTGGACCTCTCCCTGACCCACCAGAACCACAGCAATCTTTCAGCCAAGCTCATTATTGATAATGAAAACCGCTATGCGGGGCGGCCCGGCAGCCTGGTCAATGAGACCCTTATCCATCGCGGCTATCTGCAGTACAGCGGTGCAACCCATTTCTGGACCATTGGCCGGCAGCGTATTCCCTTTGGTGTTGGCCGGATCTGGAATCCCATCGATGTCTTTGACCCCATTGATTTTCAGGACAAGGAGCCGGGTGAGCGGCGCGGCGTCGAGGCCATCCATTACGAGTATGCCGTCAGCCCCCTGGCAAACCTTGAGCTGACCGGGGCCAAGGGTAAACTGGCCGCCCGCCTCAAGGGCTATCTTGAGGTGGCTGACCTGGCCCTGGTTGGCGTGTGGGACGATGGCAATGGCCGGGACA
>JAUVQZ010000155.1 GCA_030597865.1 Pseudomonadota bacterium
GGGTATCTTGAAAAACTAGATATTTCGGAGTCTGCGCTTACCTGTTCGAGGACAAGGAACGGTGAAAATAAAAAGCACCCCAAGGGTATTTCCTACGGGCACGCAGCATATTGATCATATGCGAGCATTTTTATTTTCGAAGTCCGGGCTTATCTGCCGTGACGCAGTAATCGGGCAGAATAGCAGTTTTGCAAGGTAGCCATAAGATCCAGGCGGCTTTCCCATCACACCTCAGCAGCTAAAAAGAACAACGAGCAGCGGCCCCTGTAAGTGATACTTGTTCAATTTTATTTTTTTTGCCAAAATTTGCGCCCAAACCTTTTGTAATTTATAATAAAATAGTTATCTTACCAGTATTGATTTTCTCAATACAACCTACGGACCTCGTCAGTAATGAGATATTTTGTTCTAGATCTTCGTCAGCGCAGACTCCAGGGCAGGCGGGAAAATCCCCTGAAAGAGGTGAGAGGGGCATGGGACACTCCGGGTGCACCCCTCAAGGGGCATTAAAAAGAACCCTTGGGGTGCATAGGGTTGATATCGGGGTCTCCAGACGCATTTTACCCTACCCCACAGGGCTAAATTTTCGAACATAACACCCAGAGATCGTCGAACGGTTGAGCCGTCCCACTGGCCGAAAAAACAATTATTCAAGGTAGCCTTATTCTACAAGGGATCACATGACCCAGGCAAACAGCAACAAAACATGGTCTGCACATGCTGAAGATGCAGATGCGGATACCAGTCAATCCCTGGGCTCCTATTTTCAACGTGAACGGCAGAAAAAACAACAGACCATTCAAGAGGTTGCAGAGGCTACCTGTATTGCCCAAGAAAACCTGAAGGCACTTGAGGCAGGCGACAGAAACCGTCTACCCGTTGCCGTTTTCACCAAGGGCTTTGTCAAAATTTATGCCGCCCACCTTGGTCTTAATCAGGCTGAAATCCAAGAACGATTCAACAGTGAATGGGGAGCTGTCGCCAGTACTACACCCGAAATTCTCTCCGGGGAAAGCATGGCCGAGTCTTCGCCCTTTTTTCTCTCCTTTCGTTTCTACCTCCTCCTCTTTGTCATTGCCCTGCTCATGGGTCTTGCCTATTTTTTCTTTCAGGCCGATGCCCCCCCCTCTCCTACCGCCTTGACCACAGTTTCGCCTGCCGCTGAACCGCGTGATCAACAGCTTATTGTAAAAAAAGTGGCGCTGAAACAAGCAGAGAAGATCTCCACTGCCCCCAGCCAGGAAACGCTGCTGATCTCACCGCAATCGGCCGGAAAAATTGCCATGGAGGAGGACCAATCACGCCACGATGTGCCCCGAGACCAGGCAGGCACCGAGGGCGATAATCACAGCCAAATAAAAGCTGCCACGGTTAGCCCAGACAGCCCCATTAAAGCTGACCATGCCCACAAGACCACCTCCCCAGGTGCTGCCTCCCACCCTGCCCCGTCCCCTGTCAGCCATAACAACTCTGCCCCGGAGATCGATCAACCTCCACCGTCCATTTTACAATCCGTCAATCTCCACATCCGCTTTCTCAAGAAGACGCGCATCGCCATCGCCCAGGATGACGGGCAGCTTGAAAAATACATCTTTGCCCCTGGAGAGGAGAGCAGCTGGCAGGCGGCCAGCCATATCACCCTCCATGTCGATACAGCTGATGCCGTGGAGTTGACCCTGAACGGGTCCCCCATCACCGTTGAAGACAGCATTGGTGGGCCGCTTGCCATAACTCTTCCCAGCGATATTACCCGCTGACAATGGCCAGCCACGAGACCGAGGCCGTGGTCTTGAAGATCTTCGACCATGGTGAATCTGACAAGATTATCACCTTTTTCACCTCTGATTTCGGCAAAATCACGGCCATTGCCAAGGGTGCCAAAAGAAGCAAAAAACGTTTTGTGGGTAAACTTGAGCTTTTTAACCATCTCCAGATCCTTATTGCCGACAATAAGTTCTCATCCCTCTTTCGGGTTGACGAGGCAGAACTCCTTAACCCCTTTCCACCTCTTCGCATGGATTATGAACGTTTTGTCTGTTCAACCCTGGCCAGCGAACTTATCCTAAACTGGACCGCTGACCATGATCAGGACGAAAACCTCTTCCATCTCCTGACCTGGACCTATGGCCAGCTCACAAAAAATGCCCCAAAGCCCACCCTGCTTCTTTTCCAGCTCCACCTTCTTACCCTGCTGGGCTTTCACCTCCACCTCTCCTCCTGCTCCCAATGCGGCGCAGAGGTAAGTATATCAAGAAATTTCTCTTTCTTTTCACCGAAAAACGGTGTGGTGTGCTCCACATGTTTTTCCCTTCAGGAGGGTCAATCAGCCAATATCCCCCTGTCCCTGGGAACCATAAGACTTCTGGAAAAGGCCCGCCAGCTCACCATTGACAAATGGCCCCGGCTCCATTTCTCCAAACAGTCCCTCAAGGAGTCCATTGCCCTCTTTCAGAGCCATAATGCCTTCCTGCTCCAACGGGATATCCTTTCCTGGAGGGAGCTTCACAGCCTCTGAGACCGGCCCTTGACAGAGAGGGCAGGTGTATATATTTTTCCCTTTCAACATGTCAGGACTCCCATAACAAAACATCCCATGGCCAAGATACAGTTTCCACCATACACCCTGCAATGGCTCGGCTTAGCAACCGGATTGACCCTGCTTGGCCTGGCCCTTATTGTCACCATGACCACGCGCCAGGAAATCCCGGTTCAGCAGGTCCACCCTCCCCTGACCATACAGGGCAAGCATGTCCCCTTCACTGCCCCGCCCAAAAGACTCACGGTGTCCTCAGCCCGTGAGGTCTGGGATTATTATGAGAAGATCAGTTTCACCATGGCAAACCTGGAGGCAGGCCATGTTGACGTGCCCCGTATCTACCTGACCAACATCATTAATACCTGGGCAAAAGACGAAACCGTTACCTTTAAGAAATCCCTCTTTTACCGGACCATGTTGCCCCTCATTCTGCGGGTCAATGAACTCATTGCCAATGAACGGCATAGATTGTCCGAACTTCTCACCAAGAAAAAAGAAAGCTCCCTTACACCACCGGAAATGCAGTGGCTACGGGAGCTTGCCGTTGAATACCGGGTGCTAAACCGTTCATACCGTGGCAGGGTAACAGATCAGCACCTCGAGACCCTCCTACGCAGGGTCGATATCATCCCGACCTCCATGGCCCTGGGCCAGGCCGCCTATGAAAGCGCCTATGCCACCTCCCGTTTTGCCATGGAGGGCAATGCCCTTTTCGGCCAATGGCGCTGGGGAAGCGGCCTCCTTCCAGCCGAGCAACGGGGCGGACTTGGCGACTATCGAATTGCTGATTTTGCCACACCGCTGGATTCCATGGCTGCCTTTGCCAAAAATCTCAACACCAATAGGGCCTATATGGGATTTAGGATGATGCGAAGCGACCTGCGAAACAGGGAAGAACCCCTGGACGGCTATACCTTGGCGGCAGGGCTGGTAAATTACTCGGAAAAAGGGGAAGCCTACGTCGAGACCCTGCGCCAGATAATCAGCCAAAACAATCTGGGCCTCTTGGACAACGTCAAGCTCGGTAGCGGCCAGCCCATCAGTCTAAGTCCGACCTGGTCTGACGAGGAAGGATAAAAGGATACATTGCAGACTAGTACAGTGTAAACTTTAAATCTTTGTATAGGCGTTTAGCTGTTTAGGCTATTAGGGGTGCATGGGCTTATGTCTAGCAAACCTAACAGCCTAAACCGCTAACAACCTGAAGAGTGACACAGGTGCGAAGATTAAAGGTTTACTATGCACTAGCCCGTGGCATCGCCATAGACATCTTCCAGGGGAATGGAGCGCGGCAGCTTGCTGAGATCAACCCCTTCAGCCGCCTTTATCCCGACAAGAAGGGCCTGCTGGTTGAGTTCGCGAAACTTCTCCGGCACCCTGGCCAGCACCGCCTTTTCCACACTCTCCAACGAGACCTTGCCACATAATTTTGCCACTGCGCCCACGGCAACAATATTGGCAACAATCTCCTTGCCAAGGTCCCGGGCCATGGCAGTAAAGGGCAGGGAGATGGCCCGGCTTGTCGGGGTTTGCTCCACAAAGGTGGAGTCCACCACCAGCAGACCGTTTGGCTCAAAATCATAAAAATAATCATCCAAGGCAGCCTGGTTCATGGCCAGCAGGCAATCCATCTTGACCACCTTGGGATAATCAATCTCCTTGCTGCTGATAATCAGCTCAGCCTTTGAGTTGCCACCCCGGGACTGGGGGCCGTAGCTCTGGGTCTGGCAGACATGGAAACCATCATACACCCCGGCGGCCTCGGCCATGATAACAGCGGCGGTAATCACCCCCTGGCCACCTGAGCCACCAAAACGTATCTCGTAACGATCCTTTTCCATACTCTTTTACCCTCGCCGTACACTATTTAGCGTATTAGCTGTTTAGGCTGTAGGTGCCCGCAGGAGATAAGCGTAGACTTCGAATACCCTTGGGGTGCCATGAGGTGAAGATGATTTGTAGCCTTTTCTCTGTTTTTCAAGCTCTGTTGGTCATGAGCCTTGTTGTAATAGATGATACAAGATTCTTCCCCACGTTTTTACTAACGGCCTTTAGCCTAAACAACCTAACAGATACCCCCGGCCAAGATTTTTCAACCCTCATTTCTGACAAAGATCATCGCAGCGGGTTAATATTCGTCATCCCGGTCCGGCTCACATTTCACCTCCGGTTCTTCCTCCACTGCAAAAACTTCATCACCAGCCCTGGCCCTGATTTTCCGATATTCTTCGCTGTAAAAAGGCTTCTTGACATTGGCAAGTACCCCGATGCTGAACTTACCGTCCATCTCCCCTTCACTCATCTTGGCTGCCTTGGTGACGCTGACCGCGTTTTCCTTCATCCATAGCTGATTTGCCACCGGATCAGGCATATCATTCTGGCGTCCAAAATAGGTGTGGCAGTTTGAGATCACCTCAATAACGGCAAATCCCTTTTTCTCAACCCCCTGCTTGATCAGCTTATCGAGCTGGGGCACATGGTGCACTGTACCGCGGGCCACATAAGAG
Organism: Pseudomonadota bacterium; assembly: GCA_030597865.1. Classification (GTDB taxonomy): domain Bacteria; phylum Desulfobacterota; class Desulfobulbia; order Desulfobulbales; family SURF-16; genus BM506. Next base: position 5,044 of record JAUVQZ010000155.1, read on the forward strand.
GCGCCGGCCGTCACAGCCAGTTCAGCAATGGAAAAGGCATGCTCGATATTACCGTACACGGCAGTGGTCGCCTTGGCCCCGTAAGGGGTGGTTGGCGAATACTGGCCACCGGTCATGCCATAAATCTGGTTATTAACGATGATGGCCGTGATATTGAGGTTCCGGCGGGCGGCATGGATGAAATGATTGCCGCCAATGGCCGTGGCATCACCATCCCCCATGACCGTGAGCACCGTGAGATCGGGATTGGCGAGCTTGATACCGGTGGCAAAGGTGAGGGCCCGGCCATGGGTGGTGTGCAGGGTATTAAAATCCACATAGGCAGGCATCCGGCCTGTACAGCCGATACCCGAGGCCAGGACAAGATCATCCTGGGGGATATCAAGGCTGGCAGTGGCCCTGATCAGAGAACCCAGGACAATACCCAGCCCGCAGCCTGGACACCAGACGTGGGGAAACTGCATATCATGGCGTAAAAAATCGTGGCGGACCTTTGCTGCGTGTTCAACCATACCCATAATCCTCAGCCATTACATTCTTAGCAATTTTGCAAAAATTTGATCCGGGGTGATCATCAGCCCGTCAAAACGATTGAGCTGGGTCAAGGTGGCCGTTTGATTAACGGCGCGCACCTCACGGACGATCTGACCCATATTCATCTCAGGGACAAGCACAGCCCGGCATTGCCTGAGCACAGAGTCCACCACCGTCTTGGGAAAGGGGAAGAGGGTGACAAGTTGCAGGAAACCGGCCTTGATCCCCTGGGCCCTGGCCAGTTTCACGGCCCGGATAGCAGAGCGGGACACCGCCCCAAAGGTGATGATGGCCACCTCGGCATCATCAAGCATATAGCCCTTGGTCATCTGGATATCATTGGCGCCGTTGGCCAGTTTACGGATCATACGTTTATGAAAGGCCTTGACCACATCAGGCCGGAAACAGGGAAATCCTTTGCTGTCATGCATAAGCCCGGTGACATGATGCCGGTAGCCGGAACCGATGGCAGCCATGGGTGGCACACCCCGGCTATTGTCCTCATAAGGCTCATACCATTCCGGCGGCACACTGGGCTTGATGCGATTAAAGACCTCCATGGGATTATTGGGCGGCAGGGTGATGGCCTCCCTGGTATGGCCGACAATCTCATCGGATAAAAGCACCACCGGCACCCGATACTTTTCAGAAATATTGAAGGCATGCACCGTGATCTCGTAGGAATCGCTCACCGTAGAAACCGCCATGACAATGATGGGATGATCGCCATGGGTACCCCAGCGGGCCTGCATCACATCAGACTGGGCTGACGAGGTGGGCATGCCGGTGGATGGTCCGCCGCGCATGACATTAACCACCACAACAGGCACCTCCGTCATACAGGCATAGCCAAGATTCTCCTGCATCAAGGAAAAACCAGGGCCGGAGGTGGCGGTCATCGACTTGCTGCCGGCCAGAGAGGCGCCAATAACGGCGCCCATGGAGGCCAATTCATCCTCCATCTGGATGTAGGTCCCCCCCACCTGGGGCATCCGTGCAGCCATGCGTTCGGCAACCTCTGTGGCCGGGGTGATGGGGTAGCCGCCAAAGAAACGGCAACCGGCGGAGATCGCCCCCTCGGCGCAGGCAATGTCGCCCATCATGAAGAACTCACCAGTCAGCACCCCATCTCTGTTCACTGTATCGGCGCCCCCTCTACTTCATTTACTTTCTCACTTGCTTCCTCACTTGCTTCCTCACTTGCTTCATTCAA
>JAUVQZ010000107.1 GCA_030597865.1 Pseudomonadota bacterium
ATACCGAGGCCAGCTTTATTAATGCCCGGGAGAATCTCGATGTGGTCAATAACCAGGGGGTCAGCGACCTTGACGGGGCTGAACTCAAGGCCCGTTTTGCCAAACAGGACCTCCAGAAATATCTCAAGGGCGATTACCCCAAAGAGCTTAAGGAGGCCCAGAACCGGATCACTGTGGCTGAGGAGGAGGTGAGGAGGGCCGAAGAAAAGCGGGACTGGTCCAAGGTTCTCTTTGGCGAGAGGTATCTGTCGGAGAGTGAGTATGAGGGCGATGTGCTTGCCGCCCAAAAGGCCAGGCTGGACCAAGAGCTTGCCCAGAGCAATCTGCAACTTTTGAAGACCTATACCTATGCCCGTAAGCTGGCTGAGCTGGAAAGTGAGGTGAAGCAGAGTAAGCTTGCCTTTGAGAGGGCAAGGCGCAAGGCCCGCGCCAATAGTGTCCAGGCTGATGCTGATCTGCGGGCCAAGGAGTCGGAGTTTAAGCGGGAAAAGGAAAAGCTTGAGAAGATCCAGGGGCAGCTGGCAAAGACCAAGATCCACGCCCCCACCGAGGGTCTGGTCATCTACTCCACCACGGCCGCAGGCAGTTGGCGCGGTAATGCCGAACCCCTTGCCGCTGGTCAGGATGTCAAGGAGCGCCAGGAGATTATCTATCTGCCCAGGGCCTCGCAGATGCAGGCCGAGGTCAAGATCCATGAGTCCAGCCTGGATAAGGTCAAGGTGGGGCTGTCGGCCACCATCACGGTGGACTCGAGGCCCGGCAAGGTTTACACCGGCAAGGTGGCCTCCATCTCACCCCTGCCCGATGCCACCAGCATGTGGCTCAACTCTGATCTCAAACTCTATAAGACGATCATCCACATCGACGGCGATGGCTCAGATCTGCGCACCGGTATGAGCTGCCGGGCTGAAATTCTGGTTCAGGAATTTGCCCAAACCCTCTTTGTGCCGGTGCAGGCAGTGGTCAAACGCGACGGCAAAGAGGTGGTGTACGTCGGGCGCAATGGCAAGATGCGCCAGGTGGAAATCGGCCTTGATAATGACATCATGGTCCAGATCACCAAGGGCCTGGTTAGCGGAGATATGGTCAGCCTTACGCCGCCCCTGGCCGGGGATGGCGCCTATTAATATGAATGCCTGTCGCCTGGAACACGTGTCGCGCAGCTATAGGATGGGGGAAGACCTTGTCCATGCCCTGGATGATGTCTGTGCTGAGTTCAAACAGGGCAGCTTCTGGGCCATTATGGGTAGCAGTGGCGCCGGTAAATCCTCCTTGCTCAATATCCTGGGTTGCCTGGATCGTCCCAGTTCCGGGCGCTATTTTGTCGGCAGCCAGGATATCACCGCCCTCAGTGATGACGAGCTCAGTCAACTCCGTCTCAGCCGCCTGGGCTTTATCTTCCAGAGCTTTCATCTTATTCCGGGGCTCAATGTCCAGGAGAATATCGCCCTGCCCATGTTCTATAAAAATATCGGTGATGATCTGAGCCAGGAGAGGGCTGAAGAGCTTGCCGATCTTGTTGGACTTTCTGACCGCCTCAACCATCGGCCCAACGAGCTTTCCGGCGGCCAGCAGCAGCGGGTGGCAGTGGCCCGGGCCCTGGCCAATGATCCGGATATCCTTCTGGCCGATGAGCCCACCGGTAATCTCGACAGCAATACCAGCCGTCAGGTCATGGAGCTTTTGGCCCGCCTCAACGGTCAGGGTAAGACTATTCTCATGGTGACCCATGAGCTGGAAATCGCCGCCTATGCCCACCGGCGTCTGATCATGGCTGATGGCCGGATAGAGAGGGTGGAGTAGGCCATGCAGCTTGTCCGCGAGGTGAAGTTGGGGCTGAAGAATCTGCTCCTCCATGGCATGCGGTCGCTGCTCACCATGCTGGGCATGGTCTTTGGGGTGGGCAGTGTGGTGGCCATGCTCGCCGTGGGCGAGGGGGCCAGCAAGGATGCCCTGGAGCAGATTCTCCTCCTCGGCTCCAATAATATCATTATCACTTCCGTTAAACCTGCTGACGGTGGCGGCGCCAATTCCCGGGGGACGACCTTTCTCTCCATGTATGGCCTGCTTTTTAAGGATGCCGAGCGGCTGGAGCAGGGCTTTGACACCATCACCAAGACGGTGCCGGTGCGTATCTTCAGGAAAGAGGCGAGGGTGGGCGGCCAGGCCCTGGAGGCGAGGGTGGTGGGTTCGACCCCGGAATGGTTCAGCCTGGTTTCCCGCCCCCTTCTGGCCGGCCGCATCTTGCTGGCCCAGGATTTTGACCAGGGCCGCAATGTGGTGGTGCTCACTGAAACGGTGGCGCGTCGGCTTCTGGTGGGCAAAGAGGCCATCGGCTCCTGGGTGCGGATCGGCACCAATGTCTTTAAGGTGGTGGGGGTTGTTCAGGCCGGCACCATGCGGGATTCTACGGTGCAAGGCCTGGATGAGCAGATCGATGTCTATATGCCGCTTTCCACCCTGCGCCAACGTTTTGGCGACCTGGTGGTGCGGCGCAGTGCCGGCTCACGGGAGAGGGAGCTTGTCGAACTCCATCAGATTCTGGTCCAGGTAAGGGATATCAACGAGGTGGAGGTAACCTCCCGGGCCATCAAGGCCATGCTCGCCAGATTTCATCAAAAAAATGACTACCATCTCCAGGTGCCTCTGGCCTTGCTGAAACAGGCCGAAGAGACAAAGCATCGTTTTAACATCGTCCTCGGCTCCATAGCTGCCATCAGCCTGCTGGTGGGAGGGATCGGCATTATGAATATCATGCTGGCCTCTGTGACGGAGCGGACCCGGGAGATTGGTATCCGCCGAGCCATTGGCGCAACGCGTAAGCAGATCACCTCTCAGTTTCTCATTGAAACCGTGGTGCTGTCCACCAGTGGTGGTGGCCTCGGCCTTGTCCTGGGTGTTGCCCTGCCCTGGCTTATCAGTAATATGACAGGGATCCCGACAGTGGTGACGATCTCAAGCCTTGTTCTTTCCCTGGGCATCAGTATGGTGGTGGGTATCGTCTTTGGCCTCTATCCTGCCATGCGGGCGGCCCGCCTTGATCCCATCCACGCCCTGCGCCATGAGTAGCCAGGTTTCTTAGAAACGCTGAAAGCTCCAGCTCACCGGTTGCCCGTCTTCATAGGGCATAGAGCCATGGAAGGGGCGCGGATCCCCGTCAAAGACCAGGGGGAGGAAGTGACGATCCCCCGGCCACATGGCAAGGGTATGCAGATCCTTGAGGGCGTGCCAGGACAGGACGCCCTCCTTATTTTCTGGCCTGGGTTGTCCTGTAAAGGCGGTGATGAGAAAGATAAAACCCAGCCAGTTTTCACCCCGGGGGCCAAAGTTGGGCCAGTTAACGGTGCCCCGTAGCTGCATTTTGGTACAGGTCAGACCCGATTCTTCATAAATTTCCCTGGTCATACAGCTGGCGACATCCTCCCCCCCTTCCATCTTTCCCCCCAAGCCGTTGTGTTTGCCGAGGTGATGATCGTCCTCCCTGCCGAGGCGATGGATCAGCAGGGTCTGGGTGGCATCAGGGGAGAGAATGTAGCCAAGGGTACCGATTATGGGGGTGTACATGGTGAATTCCTCTCTGTGAAAGATGTCAGGGCAGGCTCTCTTTATGAAGGATTGGTTGTAATATGCAAGATTTTTCTCAGGTGCCCTGGGCCTGTCAAAGGCGATGCGATTTTCCTCAACAACTTGATTATGTATCCGCCGAACCAATGGCAGGCCCATTGGGCAAGGATGCCTGTTGACAGTATGGGAAGAAGTTGGTAACAATCTCTTTGTTTTGGCTGAATAATTGAAGGGTCCGGGCCATTTTGCCGCCCGCATAATTGCTGGTAAATCCAGCAGATGAAGATTTTCCACGGCCATGCCCCTTATTGGCTGACTCGCCAACCATTGCACATATGTTAGGGGTAATGCTGAAAAAGGGAGATTTTCATGACCTGTGTACAGCTTTTCCAGGCGAAGAAGTCCCTTGCAGGGAGCCGGGAGATCCCTGGTCGGCTGAAGGCGGCCCCCAGGCCGTCCCACTGGACGAGGTAAGCGAGTTTACGAGACTCCGAAAAACAATTATTCAAGGTGGCCAAAGGTGATTGAAGGGAGGCCGTGGCAGGCAGATGCATACGTGGTTGACCTTGAAGGTTAGAAGTTTTCGGTTTTTTTTGTTATTTCAATATGTTCACTCATTGACAAGGCCCTAGGGCAAATCATAGTATAGCAATGGATACGTGCTGGTTTTGCCAGTGGTGGTGTCTCTGTTTTACAGCAGTGACTGGGTGGATAAAAGTTTAGGAAGTGAAAACATTTCCAGGGAATCTGGGGGTGTTAGCTCTCGGGGCTCCTCATTTCATTGCCAGGTTGGCTGAAAAAAATGAGGGCTTTAAATAAAATAAAGTAGGGGGAGAGTACGTGCCAGACATGATTTTAACAGCAAAGTCAGTCGAGGATGTGAAGTCAATACTCAACGATAAGCTGATTAGCGAAAATGTTCAGACGGTTCTGGTTATTGATGGGGCTGGGAATATTTTGGCCCATGTCGGTCAAGATACTGAAGGCCTGGACGCTATTTCGTTGGCAGCTTTGACCGCTGCAAATTTTGGAGCAACCTCTCAGATAGCCAAACTCATAGGTGAAAATGACTTTTCCCTTCTCTATCACAAGGGTGAAAAGGCGAATATCCATTTTGCCAGATTGGGAGCTGAGATGATCTTGGTGAGTATCTTTGGCGATGATGTTTCCTTGGGCCTTGTTCGTGTTCGTGTCGACGAACTGGCTGCGGATATCAATAAGATTTTTGAAGGGTAATCAATGGCCTTAATTGACCTTGGAAAGAAAGAAGTACATTGTAAGATTGTTTATTATGGGGCGGGAAGATGTGGCAAGACCACCAACCTTCTCTATGTCTATAATGCCATGAGTGATAATGACCGTGGTAAGATGCTGACCATTGACACCAAGGGTGATCGAACCCTCTTTTTTGACCTCCTCCCCCTTAACCTTGGTAAGATTAGTGGGTTTGATATCCGAATCCAGCTCTACACCGTCCCTGGCCAGGTAATGTATGAGGCCACCCGGAAATTAGTTCTCAAGGGTGTGGATGGTCTCGTTTTTGTGGCTGACCCCCTCAAGGTAAGGCAGGAACGTAATATTGAAAGCCTTGAAGACTTGCGCCGCAATGTTGCTGATCATGGCCTGGATCTCAAGGATATGCCCCTGGTTCTTCAGTATAACAAGAGGGACCTCTGTGACACCCCGGTGCCAACCTTGTCCGTCGAAGAGCTTGAGCAGGACCTCAATCAGGTATATAAGGCCCCCGGGTTTGAGGCCATAGCCACCAAAGGTCCCGGAGTTTTTGAGACCCTCAAGGAGATAAGTAAGCGTACGGTCAATTATGTTGCAAATAAGCATCTTTTTAACAAATAATGATGTTTCTCTGGGGTTGCGGGCAATTCGCTGGGCAGCAAGGTCGAATTAAAATCTCTTCGAGATATGCAGGGAAATATTTTGTACGGGATTACCAGATAAGGAGTATGGGCTGATGGGCAGTGAAGAACTAGATAGTCAAGGCGATTTTAATGCAAAGATATCAGATGCTGTTGATGACCTTTTTAATGCGGTCCGCGAGATTGAAATAGACCCGGCCACCAATGAGGTCAAGGAGGTGGGGAAGACCGCTGCCAAGAAGGAAGAAGATCCTCCAGCCCTGGAGCTGGAGAGTCAGGACGCTGACCAGCCTGCACCTGCGGCAAGTGGGCAGGGCCATGAACTCTTATCTAAGCTCGACCAGGCTCTGATGACCCTTGACTGGGAGGTGAGCCGTTCCAATGCCGGCAATATGCGTGACCTTCTGGATAAGGCGGCCCGGGAGTATGACCTTGGTTCCTTGCTGGGCGAGGGGGGGATAATCTCCTTGATGCATAAGGTTTTGGCTGCCATGAGTGACGCGCCGGAAACTGTGCCCACCTCCGGCCCCTTGGCCCTGAAGAGCAGTTTGACAGCCTTAAAGTCCGCAGCCCTTAATGGCCAACCATATAGCCCCGAAACCAGAACGCAGCTGGAGCAGGCCCAGAATGCATTATTGTCAGTGCTTCCTGAACAAGGGGGGCCGGCAATTGTTCAGGAGGTGGCAGCGGCAAGTGCCCCCGCCCTCCTTCCACAAGGGTTTCAAGATACCCTTAAAAATCATATCGCCCGACTTGACCAACTTGTCGATAAACGTCTCGTCCCTGTTGAGAAGTTTTTTGGTAAGACCGCAAGTCTTGCCAAGCTCTATGTGGTTATAAAATCTGTCCGTGAACAGCTTGCCGAGCAGGTTGAACACCTTAAGGCTGCCTTGGGTGGCCGATATGGTAATGTTATGCCTGTGGCTGATCCGGTGGGCATCAGTATTAAGCTGGGCAATGAATGCCAGATGCTCATGCAGTATCACTTACAGGTGCTTAACCATTGTGCCCGGCGCATTGCCCCCATTGAAAAATTGTTTGCCGATTTAGACGGTCAGCAAAAATTGCATACCATCCATTTTGAGATTCGCAGTGGTTTAATGGGGCAGCTCCATTATGTGACGGCGGCCCTTGACGGAGATTTTGGCCCTTTACCACCCCTGCCGAAACTTGCAATGGCATCATCGCCATCTACCTCCCAGCCAGCGCCTGGAGCCCTATCATCACCCCCTCCATCTGCCTGCCCATGGCCCACCGTTATGGTGGGGCGTTGGCGGGGAGAACATATTGCCTTTATCCCTGAGCAGGTCTGCTTTGAGGGGAAGGCAGGGTTTGGTGCTGGAAATGTCGCCCGTCAGCAGTCGTTAAAGTTGAAAAAATTGAAGACCTGGCCCTGGTCTGCTTTGAAATCGAAATTCCATAACGATCTGGCGGAAAAGAGCAAGAAGGAACTGCTCAGTTTGGAGTTCCCTGTCGTGGACATAGCAGTGCCCGCCAGCGGCCGTAATGGAAAACATATCGTTGTTCTTTTCCAGGCAGCTAAAGGCGGTGTTATTCTGCTGGAGTCTCCCCTTGAGGACCTGGAGATCGGTGACCAGTACCAATGGACTGCCAGCACGACCAGTGAGGGAGATCTGGTGAGTGGTAAGATTTCCTCTGATTTTGGTGACCCTATTCCAGTGGTGGATATCAGCAGGTTGTAGATTTTTTTGCGGAATGAGGGTTTTCGTCCAAGGTCTGGGAGGCATAGCCTCCGTCGACACGCGAGGGAGTGTATCGAAGAGACATTGTTCATAGCGGAGTCCCGTAAACGCGCCTATCTCTGCGGTTGAGTTTTCGCACAGGGACAGGAATTGGTGCGAAAAGGCACCTTCTTCAAGGTGACCTCTAGGCCGCATTATCTGGCCAGGATCTGAAATTGCACATCCCCTATGATGTGTTTTTGAGTAGTTTCCAGCTTTTACCGTAGATATAAATGTCGGAATCTAAACAGTATTTTGAAGATCGGCTTGCAGAGGCGGAACTCTATAAGACCCATGGCCTTGATAATGAGGCCTGTGCCATTTATGAGGAGCTGCTCGCCAAGATTGATCCGGATAAACATGCCAAGCTCTATGTTCAGATCAAAGAATGTTTAGAATCCGCCCTCGGACCTGGCGAGGTCCATGTTAAAGAGGTTGCCCCAGAAGGCGAAGGCGATGACGACCATCGTCTTGAGAATTGCGATGGCCTTGTTGATGCAGGTTTTTTTCAAGAGGCCATTGATGAACTTCATAAGCTTTTTGATTCCTCCATCCAGCCTGGTCTCATCAGTTTTCGCATCGGTCAGTGCTATAATCGCCTTGAAAAGCCCTATGATGCGGTTGATTTCTTTGAAAAGGCCTTAAGTGATATAGGGCTTCATGATCAGGATCGTTTAGATATCCTTGAACGCCTCGCTGTCACCCAGGAACAACACGGCAATATGAAGGAGTCCATGCGGGCTCTGGAGGCCGTCTGCTCGCTTGATTCCACCTTCCGGGCCGCCGGGAAAAGACTTGAACACACCAAGAAAAATGCCGAAAAATCAGGGCGTTTTTTTCGGCTCATCAGTGCCGGTTATCTGGTTGCCAAGGACCTTGACCAGGCCCGGAAAACAGCCCAGCAGCAAGCCAAATCCATCGAGGCTGTCCTTGTTGACACCTATAGTGTTGACAAGGGTGAACTGGGCAAGTCCCTGAGTGAATACTACGGCTGTCCCTTTATTGAGTACAATGAGGGCAGTGTCGGCCCGAAACCCGGCTGTGTCAAGGGGATCAGCGAAAAGTTCTTTCGGACCAATAAATGTATCCCCCTCTACGATGAGGATCATAATCTCCTTCTTGTCATAGACAATCCCACAGACAGTGTCCGGGCCGATAATGTCAAGATGTCCCTTAATGTCAATGACATGGATCTTGCTGTTGCCCTCAAGGATGATATCGACAAGATCATTGACATCTATTACGGCATGGAAGAAGCCGTGACCGAGATGGATGTTGACGATGACCTCTTTGAGCAGCTCGAGCTTGTCGAGGACACCGAGGAGGATGTTGTTGAGGATGTCGGCGCCGTTGCCGATGGCGTTGTGGTCCAGATGGTCAATAAGATCATTGAGGAGGCCTATGCCAGGGATGCCTCGGATATCCACATTGAGGCCATGCCAGGAAAGCGAGGTGTTCTCATCCGTTTTCGGGTTGATGGAGAATGCCAGCATTACAAGACCGTGCCGGCCCAGTTTAAACGCCCCCTGGTGGCCCGTATCAAGATTATTTCCAAACTTGATATCTCAGAACGTCGCATGCCCCAGGATGGCAAGATAAGATTTAAGACCCGCAAGGGTAAGGTTATCGAGCTCAGGGTGGCAACCCTGCCCACCGTGGGCGGCAATGAGGATGCGGTTCTTCGCCTGTTGGCAGCAGATGGCGCCATGCCCCTTGAGAAAATGGGGCTCATTGATCATGTCTATGCGAAGTTCATGGAGGTCCTGGCCATTCCCTATGGATTAGTCCTCGTGGTCGGGCCGACCGGTTCTGGTAAGACCACCACCCTCCATGCCGCCTTGGCCAAGATTAATACCCCGCAAAGAAAGGTGTGGACTGCCGAGGATCCGGTGGAGATTGTCCAGGATGGTCTGCGTCAGGTCCAGGTCCAGCCCAAAATCAACCTTGACTTTGCCAGGATTTTACGAGCCTTTCTCCGTGCTGACCCCGATGTGATTATGGTGGGTGAGACCCGTGATGAGGAAACGGCCGAAATTGTTGTTGAGTCAGCCTTAACAGGGCATCTTGTCTTCTCAACTCTGCATACCAATTCGGCTCCGGAAACCGTAACCCGTCTCCTTGGCATGGGCATTGATCCCTTTAACTTCTCCGATTCTCTCCTGGCTGTTCTTGCCCAGCGACTTGTCCGTCGTCTCTGTGTCCATTGTAAGGAGATGTATAGGCCTGATAAGGATGAAAAAGAGCTGATACTCTCCCTCTATGGTCCCCATAAGGTGCATCCCCTCACAGAAAATGAACTGGACGTTGAGCTGTATCGCAACAAGGGTTGCCCGAAATGCCAGCATTCCGGTTATAAAGGACGCCTGGCCGTCCATGAACTGCTGACCACCAATGAGGATCTGCAACG
>JAUVQZ010000076.1 GCA_030597865.1 Pseudomonadota bacterium
AGCTTAAACTGGTCATTTTTGACTGTGACGGGGTCATGTTCGACTCCAAAAATGCCAACAAGAATTATTATAACCATATTCTTGAAAACCTGGGCCACCCGCCCATGACCCCGGAAGAGCTTGACTATGTCCATATCCACAATGTCATGCGCTCGGTTCGTTATCTGCTGCGCAACCATCCGGAGGATATTGACAAGGCAGAGGAGTATCGGGCCGATCTTGATTACCAGCCATACCTCAAATACATGATCATGGAGCCGGACCTGATCGAATTTCTCGAGTATTTAGAGGCACATGGCATTGATGCCGCCATTTCCACCAGCCGCACCACCACCATGAATGATATCCTTGATATCTTCGGCCTGCGAAAATATTTCGGCAAGGTGATGACCACCTTTGACGTCACCAACCCCAAGCCCCATCCCGAGGCCCTGGAGGTCATCCTCGCCCATTACGGTCTCACGGCCCAGGAGGCCATTTACATTGGCGACTCCACTGTTGACCGGGAACACTCGGCAGGGGTTGGCATGCAGCTCATCGCCTTTAAAAATCCGGATCTCAGCGCTGAATTTAATGTCACCAGCTTTATGGAAATCCCCAAGAAGGCATCTTTTTTCCCATGAGCAGCGAGAGCATAAAGCATATTTTCCTCATCCGGGCCGCCAACCAGGAGCAGGCCCAGCACAAGGTCGTCCATTTCCTGGAACATACGGAACTTATCCGCTACGAGGCCACCACCATCCATGCCGCCTCCATCATGGATGGCGACAACCCTGCCTTCTGGCCAGAGCTTGATCAGGGGGTTGCCAGCAATCGTACTTTTGCCAAGGGTCTCATCGTTGAGCTGCAAGAAACCGGGGTCAGCAGCCTGGCCGATCTCCAGAACCTGCCCCAGGGCTACCCCAGCAAGGTCCTCCATACCCTGAGCCATATCCTGGATGGCTTTATCGGCGTTGATTCAGCCTTTTATAATCTCTTAGAGGACTCCCACTGGCTCAGCGCCACATTGCGCGATGCCATCAGCAAGGCGCCAGGAGAATTCTGGCTGGTGCCGGTGGTGCCGGGCAGGTTGCAATACTCGGTGTTTCACCCCTCACCCTAACCCTCCAGAGTCTCCTCTGTCGCTTACCTCCCCAAGGAGAGGGGACATTGACTCGTGATACCAAACACCCTTCGCTGGTATGCGGTGTTGCTGGAAATATTATCCTGACCACTGCCATTTTTTCAATGGTGATGATGGTGGCCTGCCACCTTGCCGCCCAGCAATTCCAAGGCCTTTTCCAGGACCTTGTCCGTGTCGGCCATCATGGCCAGGGCCCTGTCGATCTCAACAGCGGCCTCACCCTGCCCTTCCGAACGGGCAATCTCCACCCATTTCTTGAATTCATCCTGGTGACTGTGGCTATGCTCAACCCAGTGGGGCAGGAGGATGCGCAGTTTTTCCAGGTTCGTTTTTTCACTCATGGTCTTTTCCTGTAAGAGATAAATATATCTTGCCTGCATGGAAGCGCAGGGGCATAAAAAAACATACGGCTCTTTCTTTGCCACGGAAATTTCAAACCAAACCTTTCCGTGTTTTCTGTGGATTCCGTGGCGAAAAAATTCAGCTCGATGGCACCAGGGTGACGGTGCCGCTGTTAAAATCCATCCTTTTCACCATGGCCTGGGGCACAAGCTTGGGCGGGTCAAACAGGGTGGAGACCTCTATGCCATCGTCTTTTGCCTCAAGCAGGGTGACATTTTCCATGATCACCTCCTGACCCCCATCTTTTTCCAGGACAACACTCATCTGGCACATGGATTTCCTCCGTGGTAATTTGAATACAGATATGGCCTTGATCCTTGTTCACTGATCTGTTTTTTTTGCTACAGTGGCCAACAATACCCCATGACCCCCTCTTATTTCAACTGCAAGGAAGGATAGATGCTGACAAATTTTGCGAAAATCAAAGAAATCCTGGCCCAGTCCAAGACCATTGCCATGGTCGGTCTGTCCCCCAAGGAAAATCGCCCATCCAATATTGTGGCCCGCTACCTGATGGCTGCCGGTTACACCATTATTCCGGTAAACCCGGGCCAGGGTGAAATCCTGGCTGAAAAATGTTACCCCAGCCTGCTGGAGATTCCCCAGGCCGTCGATCTGGTGGATATCTTCCGCCGCCCCGAAGAGGTGGGGCCGGTGGTTGACGATGCCATTCAGATCGGCGCCAAGGTTGTCTGGATGCAGGAGGGTATCGTCAATGAGGAGGCGGCGCTGGTGGCCAGGGCCGCCGGGCTGACGGTGATCATGGATCGCTGTCTGAAGATTGATCATGCCAGTTTGGCCTAGGTGCATTGTCCAACCACCCTTCGACAGGCTCAGGGTACGCTCTCTGGGCCCCAGGGTACGGCCTCTGAGCCTGTCGAAGGGCGCACATTCCCTTGACTTTCCTTGCTTCTTGGGCTACATATTCTCGCTTTTCCATATCCCTTTCAGGCCTGGCCATTGCGGCAGGTTTTTCAAATGATCAAGACGGAGAAAGCTGGTGGCAGTTAAAGCGTTAAAAGGCTTCAAAGATATCATCCCGGGCGAGGTGGAGACCTGGCAGCTCATTGAGGCCACGGCCCGTGATATCCTGCACCGCTTTGGCTGCAACGAGATCAAGGTTCCCATCCTTGAAAAGACCAAGCTTTTCAAACGCTCCATTGGCGAGACCACGGATATCGTTGAAAAGGAGATGTACACCTTTCCCGACCGCAACGGCTCTTCCCTGACCATGCGGCCGGAGGGCACCGCCCCAGTACTGAGGGCCTACATCGAAAACGGCCTCCATGCCGCCAAACCAATCCAGAAGCTCTACACCATTGGCCCCATGTTCCGCCATGAACGGCCCCAGAAGGGTAGGCTCCGCCAGTTTCACCAGGTCTCGGTGGAGGTGGTGGGCACGGACCTGCCCAGGGTGGACGCCGAACTCATGGCCATGGCTGCCCTGATCTTAGAGGAGCTGGGACTTGCCGCCAGCCTGGAGATCAACTCCCTGGGCTGTCCCAAATGCCGCCCCGCCTTTAATAAGGCCCTGCTGGATTTCATCACCGGCTTTGATGATCTCTGCGACGACTGCCTGCGCCGCCGCAACACCAACCCCCTGCGGGTCTTGGATTGCAAGAGCGCCAACTGTCAGGCCCATTACAAAGACGCGCCCTCCATCCTTGACCACCTCTGCGCCGGCTGTGACGAGCATTTCAGCGCCGTGAAAGGGGGGCTTGATCTCCTTGGGGTCAGCTATACGGTGAATTCCTTCATGGTTCGCGGCCTTGATTATTATACCCGCACCACCTTTGAACTATTGACCAATGATCTCGGGGCCCAGAGCGCCATCGGGGCCGGTGGCCGTTACGACGGCCTGGTGGCCCAGCTCGGCGGCCCCAAGGTGCCGGGCATCGGTTTTGCCATGGGCATGGAACGCCTGGCCCTCCTCCTTAATCAGCAGGAGGATGTCCTGGCCGATCCTGAGATTGATCTCTTTATTGCCGCCCTTGGCCCCGCAGCCCAGGACGAGGGATTTAAGATGTGCCATGCCCTGCGGGCCCTTGGCCTGTCCGTGGCCATGGACTACCAGGATCGCAGCCTGAAAAACCAGATGAAGCAGGCTGGCAAGGCCAAAGCCCGCTTTGTCCTCATCCTCGGGGACGAGGAACTGGCCAATGCCCAGGCTGTCCTGCGTAATATGGAGAGCCACGACCAGCAAGATGTCGCCCTGGGCGGCGACATCAAGGCCTGGGGCCTGGAACTCGCCAACAGATTGTTTGACCCAGAGTGAGATGCCCATATCGGCCATTTATACCGACACAAAAAGATACTTAACCAATACCGCGATGACGAATAAAGGTCTAAGGGATTGAGGGATCTCCCCTTCATCCCTCATCCTTCATACTTCATCCTTTGCCAACACATAGGAGCAAGCCAATGGAATCCATGGGCGATCTCGTCAGAACACATAAATGCAACGACCTCAGCAACGCCAACAGCGGTGAGGAGGTTATCCTCATGGGCTGGGTGCTGCGGCGCCGCGACCATGGCGGGGTCATCTTTATCGACCTCCGTGACCGCTGGGGCATCACCCAGGTTGTTTTTAACCCGGAGCTTAACCCCGAGGTCCACGCCAAGGCCCATGGCCTGCGCAGCGAGTGGGTCCTGGCCATACGGGGCAAGGTGAGTGAGCGCCCTGACGGCATGATCAATGACAAGCTGGCCACCGGCGCCATTGAGATCATGGTGGATGAGCTCCGCATCTTAAACAAGTCCCAGACCCCACCCTTTCCCCTGGATGAGGACGGCGACATCTCTGAAAATCTGCGCCTCCAGTACCGCTATATTGACCTGCGCCGGTCCGGCATGGCCGCAAATCTCATTGCCCGCCATAAGGCGGCCCAGGCCATCCGCTCCTTTTTGAACGATGAAAATTTCCTGGAGATCGAGACCCCGATGCTCACCCGCTCCACCCCTGAAGGGGCGCGGGACTATCTGGTGCCGAGCAGGGTCAATGCCGGTAAATTCTACGCCCTGCCCCAGTCCCCCCAGCTCTTTAAGCAGCTTCTCATGGTGGCTGGCATGGACCGCTATTACCAGATCACCAAATGCTTCCGCGATGAAGACCTGCGGGCCGACCGCCAGCCCGAGTTTACCCAGGTGGATATGGAACTCTCCTTTATCAACGAGGAGGAGATCTACCGGATCGGCGAGGAGATGATGGTGGCCCTGTTCCGCGCCACCAAGGATGTGGAGATCAGCATCCCCTTTCCCCGCATAACCTATGATGAATCCGTGGCCCGCTATGGCACCGACCGGCCAGATGTCCGTTTCGGCCTGGAGCTCAACGACCTCACCGGTATTGTCAAGGACGCCAGCTTCAAGGTCTTTCGTGGGGTGGTGGAAAAGGGCGGTGTGGTCAAGGCCATCAATGCCAAGGGCTGCGCCACCTTCTCCCGTAAGGATCTTGACAATCTCACCGAGTTTGCCGGTAATTACGGGGCCAAGGGGTTGGCCTGGGTGAAGATGAAGGCGGAGGGAGAATGGCAGTCACCCATTGCCAAGTTTTTTAAGGATGAGGAGCGGGCCGCCATGACCGCCGCCCTTGGGGCTGAAGAGGGAGATCTGCTGCTCTTCCAGGCCGACGAGCCAACCGTTGTCCACCAGGTTCTGGCCGAAATTCGCCTGGAGCTGGCCCGCCGCATGGGGCTGCTCAACAGGGATGAGTTCAGCTTCCTCTGGGTCACCGACTTCCCCCTGGTGGAGTACAACCAGGAGCTCAAGCGCCACACCTCAGTGCATCATCCCTTTACCATGCCCAGGGAGGAGGACATCCACCTCCTGGACAGCGACCCTGCCAAGGTCAAGAGCCGGGCCTATGATATGGTCTTAAACGGCACCGAGATCGGCGGCGGCTCCCTGCGTATCCACCAGAAGGAGCTGCAGGACAAGGTCTTTAAGGCCCTGGGCATTGATGATGATGAGGCCAATGACAAGTTCGCCTTCCTGCTCAAGGCCCTGGAGCTGGGCGCCCCGCCCCATGGCGGCATGGCCTTTGGCTTTGACCGGCTGATGATGATTCTCCTGGGCTGTGACACCATCCGCGACGTCATTGCCTTTCCCAAGACCCAGAAGGCCTCCTGCCCGCTCACCGAGGCCCCGGCCTCTGTGGCCCGCAAACAGCTCACCGAGCTTTATCTCCGCCCCGACTGGGAGGAGAAGAAGGCCGAGTAGGTTTACCACCTATATCTGCAACAAAAAAAGGGGAACCGGCTGTAAGCCGGTTCCCCTTTTTTTTAGATTCAGCACGGATTCCCGTGGGGAGATCTGTGCCCAGCATCATCTTTCTTGCTACGAATATTGTTTTATTCCCTTTCGTCCGCTTGCGCTGCTGCGTGCCCAGCCAGTGCCCCTCGACAGGCTCAGGAAACTCTCCTCTCCGGATAACCTCGGGGCCCCGGTTTAGCCAAGGCGTTTCGACAGGCTCAACGGACGGGCATTTACAGAGTGTGGAGGTTCAAACCACTGATCTCTGAGCCTGTCCAAAGGCGGTGCCCTGAGCTTGTCGAAGGGGTGGGGCAGTTCAGGTCTGAATGGGGAAGGTCAAAAAATCTAACCCTACTAAAGAGGAAGTGGACTTAGAACTTTTCAGGACTCTTTTCAGTACCCCCTTGAGGGGTATAAGTGCCTTAATAGTAGGCGCTTGTTTTTGTTATAAAATAAACACCTGAGTTCCTTGCATTTTATTGCAGGAAATGAGCGACAAGGCACTAAAACCCATGAATCCACGGTAATCCGTGATGAACATTTTTTATGTATAGCGTTGAAGGCAGAAAGGCCCCTACTCCATGGCCCCCTGCATCCTCGCCTCCAAATCCTTGATCTTCTGCTCCAGCTCTTCACTCAGGGCCACCCGGCCTTCAAGGACACAGCCCCTGCGGCCCGGCAGACATTCGCCCCTGAGCTTCTTACATGCATCGGCGTTGATATCGTAATTTTGACAGTGGAAGGTCATAATCTGCCGTCCGGTTTATTTATACTAAAGGGTGTCTTGAATAATTAGATTTTTCGTTCAAGATCAGGTAAGCGCAGACTCCGAGGCCTGCGAGAAAATTTACCGCAGGCGCCCCGCAGGAGATAAGCGGAGACTTCGAGTGCACCCCTCAAGGGGGTATAGAAAAGAACCCTTGGGGTGCATATAGTTGATATCGGAGTCTCCACTTCGCTTCGCTTACCTCCGAGGATAAATTTTCGAGCATAACGCAGAGATTGGACGAAAAAAGCAATTATTCAAGGTGCCCTAAAGATCTATCCACAGCAAGGGCGCTTAGGCCTGAAAACTACTTCCGCCTTTTCACACCCCGGGTGACCCGTTTTTTATCGCTGGGACGGGTCCGTGGCTTGGCCGGGTTTTTCTTGCGGCCAGCCCCATAGGGCTTTTTCCCTGCGCCGACCTTGGATATCCGAAGCTGCTTGCCTGATACCCAGACGGTATGCAGGAGATCAAAAAGATCCTTTGGCATGCCCGCGGGCAGATCAACGGTGCTGTAGTCGTCAAAAATATTGATGGCCCCGATGAATTTACTGTCAATGTCCGCCTCGCCGGCAATGGCGCCGACAATATTTCCCGGTTTAACGCCATGACTCTGACCCACCTCCAGGCGATAGGTCTCCAACTGGTCGTCAGAGCCCCTCCGGGGCGAGGTCTTCTCCTTGAAGGGACGGCTTTCTTTTTTTACATAGCTCGGCGCCTCGTTTAACAGCAGGGGCGTATCTCCCTGCACCATCTTGGCAAGGGCCGCTGCTATATCAAGGGGCTCAACCTTGTGCTCCTCCAGGTATTCCTCAACCAGGTCGGCATAGAGGGCGAGATCTTCGCTGCCCAGGGTCTGGGTAATACGTTCCTTGAAGCCAGCTATACGGTTCTCATTGACCTTGGCCACCGAGGGCGTTTTCATCATCTCGATCTTCTGGCCCGTTGCCCGTTCGATGGTGGCAAGCATTCTCTTTTCCCGGTGGGTGATAAAGAGGATGGCCTCCCCCTCCTTGCCGGCCCGGCCGGTGCGGCCGATGCGATGCACATAGGATTCGGTGTCATGGGGAATATCGTAGTTGACCACATGGCTTATTCTGGGGACATCAAGGCCCCTTGCTGCCACATCCGTGGCGGCAATAATATCCAGGCTCCCCTTTTTCAGTCGTTCGACAATGCGCGTCCTCTGGCTCTGCTGAATGTCGCCGTTCAGGGCGCTGGCAGCAAAACCACGGGCCGCCAGTTTCTCGGCAAGATCGACGGTGGCAGTCTTGGTGCGGACAAAGATCAGCATGGCATCAAAGGACTCGGCCTCCATGATCCGGGTGAGGCTATCGAGCTTCTGGCCCTGGCTGGTCAGGAGAAAGCGCTGGTGCACGGTTTTGGCCGTGGTGGTCTTTTCCTTGATCGTGATCTCTTTAGGGTTGTGGAGATATTTCTGAGCGATCTTGCGGATGCTGGCTGGCATGGTGGCGGAAAAGAGGGTGACCTGGCGTTTTGGCGGGGTCTGGGCAAGCACCCACTCCACATCATCGACAAAACCCATGCGCAGCATCTCATCGGCCTCATCAAGGACCAGGCAGCGCAGATCCTTCAGATTGAGGGAGCCACGGCGCATATGGTCCATGACCCGGCCCGGGGTGCCCACCACCACATGAACCCGGCGCTTGAGCTGGCGGAGTTGGATGCTTGGATCCTGACCACCATAGATGGGCAGGACGTGAAAATCCTTCATAAAGGCGGCATAGCGCTGAAAGGCCTCGGCCACCTGAATGGCAAGCTCCCTGGTCGGGGTCAGAACAAGGACCTGGGGCCGCGGCTGCTTAAGATCCAGATTGGCCAGAAGGGGCAGGGCAAAGGCCGCTGTCTTGCCGGTTCCAGTCTGGGCCTGGCCAATGACATCCCGACCATCCAAGACATGGGGGATCATGGCGGCCTGGATGGGCGAAGGGGTTTCATACCCCTGTTTATTTAAGGACTTAAGGAGTGGGGCGGGCAGGGAAAGGTCGGAAAAAGTGATGGCGGGACGGTCTTCTGGAGAAGGCATTGGAAATCCTCATTGCCTTCTATGCTGTACAAAAACTTCGAAGACGCTGATCAAAGGGAGAGTGACAAGGGAAAAAGTGGGCCATCCTACCAACCACAACCCTGCCACGCAAGACCTTTTACAAATAAGCGCCCTCTTTTATCGATAATACCTTACGTCTCCAGATAATCCCTTGCAATCTCGGAAACTTGGGGATCATCATCGTTAACAAGGGGCCTGAGAAGCTCCAGGGCCGCGCCACCCCCTATGATCCCGACGATGCTGACGGCTTCACCGCGAACGTAGGCCGGGGTGGTCTTGGCAAGAAGAGGCGTCAGGGCAGAAAGGGCCAAAACCACCTCATGGGGGCGCTCCTCCTTGAGCTCCTCGAAAAGGACGGAGACGCCAATACGCACGGCAAAGCGTTCATCCTTGAGGATCTCGCCCACCAGGGGGTAATAACTCGGATCAGCCTTAAACATGGAGACGATATTGGCCACCAACCCCTGCTCCAGAAAATCGGCAATAACCTGGACCATCTCTTCATCGCTAACCTGGTCGCCCTTTGACATGGTGATGCCCCTTCATATTGGTTGTTGCCGAACAAGGCGCAAACTACCTAACCACTTCACAGCCCCCTGGCAGGGTTACAGAAAACCCAAGGGGAGTGGCAATAAAAAATAAATTTACGGGCCCAGGAGGTAAGGATGGTGTGAAAAAATAGGGGAATGGAACCCTGACAAGGAGGGGGCGGGCCAGCACTCCAGGGCAAGGATCATCCTCCCACTAGAGCGAACACCAGCCACTGTGTCCATGGAGAATTATTTGGCGGCCTTGGCCTCGGCCTTTAGGCGGCATTTAATGGCCCTGACATTGGTTGGGTCAATTTCCAGCCCTTTTTTATAGGCTGAAATCGCCTTGCCATACTCTTTCAGCACCTGATATACGTCGCCCAGGCCAAAATAGGCCTTGGCCATGGTGGGGTCAAGCTCTAACGCCTTGCGGTAGTATTTCACGGCCTCCTCGGCCCTGTTGAAACGCTCAAGGCTGAAGGCATACTTAAACAGCATAATGGCGTTATCAGGGCATTTCTTGGCGCCCTCTTCCACCATACTCTTCCTCAACAGGAAGTTGCGCTGATTGTTGATATTTTTGATAAGTGTTTCACAATCTGCGGCCATGGGGGTCGATACTACGGACAAGGAGATCGCTATGGCGGTAAAGGCTATGGTAATCTGCTTCATGGTAAAAGTCCCTGATGGTTATCTTTGTCAACCCTGTAGCGGCGAAACACCAGCCACCATCCTTGACAAGGTGGTGGCTGGTCCCCGCATCCTCGATGACTAACCCCTCTTGGCAATTAACCTGGCAATACTCATGCGCAGGCGGTCGATGGACCGGCTGAGGTCACTGATTTCCCGGTTGGGATTTACCGTGATCGGGGTGTCCAGATTTTTACCAAGGCTGATCTCCTCAGTCCTCCGGGAAAGCATTTCAATGGGGGTAACAATTTTAACACCAAGGAAGATGGCGATGAGCAGCAGGGAAAAGAGAATACAGCCGGCACCCATGGCAACCAATTTCACGGCCGAGACCTTGGCGGCGGCCAGGGCATCGGAAACCGGCACATAGATGAACATGGCGCTGACAATATCGCCCTTCTTCCAGTTATAACCGTTCTCCGAACCATAGATCATGATCTGATCCTTGGGGGCATCGTTGGGGTCACCGTGACAACGCAGGCATTTTTCACTGGTGACCATGGGGCGGGCCTCGTAAAAAAACTGCTGGCCATTTTTAATCATGACGCCGTTGGTTTTTTCAAGGCCTCTGTTGAGTTTAAGGTCGGCAATGACCTTGAGCTCCTGATCGTCTGCCTTGTTGTCGGGCCAAAGGGGGTCAATGGTGGCGTTTTTGATGGTATAGCCAGGCTGGGTCTGCTTGAAGCGATCAGCCACGTTACGGGCCATGACAAAGCCAGACATGATCTCAGGGTAGAAGCGTTCCTCCCCCACCAGATGCTTGACCATGGGCACGGCCTGGGTTCGTGAGTAGTGGAGGGCCGCATTCGTGTAGCTGCCCAGGATAGCAACCTTGTCAGAGGCCTCTTTAAGAGCAGCCTGTTTGCTAAACTGGAAACTGGCATAGCCAAGGATACCGATGGCAATCACGCTCACCATCAAGACCCAAAACAAAAACTGAACCCGAATATTCATTTATTCCTCCTTAAAAGATAAAAACGAAGCGGTCTCTCTCCAGCCGCATGCTGATATTACGAGGCAAGCAAAATCCAGTTCATCTGATAGGGTAAACGAATGAGGTCTATCCGTGCAAAATAGTCTACAGTTTTACTTGTTTATCTACCTTCAGGATTCCTTTTACTAAGCCACCTACACCACAGGCTGTCAAGGAAAACCCTCTATATGCCCGGAAGGTGGGGCGTTTTGCCACATCTTGCGGATTGGTCATAAAAAAAGCCAGGCGACCCTTGGGGTCGCCTGGCTTTTTTTATCAGACGGTCTCGTCTCTTTAGGCGGGGATATACCTCGTCAAGGGGCAGTTTTCACACCCCTCAGCAGGCAGGTCTGTGTTGGTGTGAATCTCCCTGGTAATGGCCTGGACCGCAGCCTCCGTATCAGGGAAGAAATGCTCGCTGCCGATCTTGTTGCAGAGTCCGGTCCGCTGCATTACGGCCATAACCTGGCCCTTGACACCACTCATGGAAAAACCAAGCCCAGCGCTGCGCACGCGGCTGACCAGCATCTCCAGGGCCTCCTCGCCAGAGGCGTCCATGTCATTGATACCCTTGGCATCAAGCAGGATGTAACGCAGGTCAGGGTGCTCGGTGCGGAACTTGGCCACCTGCTCATCGAGATAACTGGCATTG
>JAUVQZ010000189.1 GCA_030597865.1 Pseudomonadota bacterium
GAAAGTCTGACTCTTTTACGGGCAACTATCCCCACCAACATCGATTTCCAAACCAATATCAAAGCGACAGGCAGCAAAATCATGGCCGATCCCACCCAAATTCATCAAATAATTCTCAACCTCTGCACCAATGCCTATCATGCCATGGAACAGCAACAGGAAGGAGTTTTAGACATAGATCTGGTGGATGAGGAAATTGACAGTCGGCAAGCCCAGGCCGTCAACCTCATGCCAGGCACCTACGTTAAGCTTTCGATCAGCGACACCGGTGCCGGGATCAGTCCTGAGAACCTTGATCGCATCTTTGATCCCTTTTTCACCACCAAGGAACAGGGTAAGGGGACCGGCATGGGCCTCTCCGTGGTCCATGGCATTGTCAAGAGCTGTGAGGGGGCCATTGTCGCCAGATCCAAGGAGGGGCAGGGATCCACATTCAGCCTCTACTTCCCAAAACTTGCCGAGGAGGAATCATTAACGAAGGAAAAATCCTCCCCAAAGGGGTTGCAACAGGGCCATGAAAAAATACTTTTTGTGGATGATGAACCATCCCTGGTCGAGCTGGGTCAGCTCATCCTTGAACATCTCGGCTATGAGGTAACAGCGGTAACCAGCAGCATTGAAGCGCTGCGACTGTTCCAGTTAGATCCCGGGCAATACGACCTGCTGATCACCGATCAATCCATGCCCAAAATGAACGGTTGCCAGCTGGCCAAAGAGGTCCTGGCTGTCAGGCCGGATTTCCCTGTCATCCTCTGCAGCGGTTACGGCTCCTTGATGTCCCAGGAAGACGTCAAGACCGTGGGCATCAAGCAGTTCATCAGAAAACCCTATGACACGGCAATCATCTCCACCGTGCTCAGGGAGGCCCTGGATACATCATCCTAAGATGAATTATCCAGGCCATATGACCAGGGCGGCAGACAGTCACATCCAGGCCCCCGGTGGTAAGTGTATAGTTCTCACCGATTCATCAACAATGATGATCCCGTAAAAAGTCGACCCCGCCAAAACCATATGACGTTACAGCAGGTAAGCGAACCTGTGAGACTCCGACAAGATAGTCACTGTACCGGTGGCCGTACCTGACTTTTCGCAAGGCCATCAATAATTAACCGCCTTATTAAGGGCCTCGGTAATCTGGCGCAGGCGCTCTTCAGGGAGATTGACCGGTACCTGATAGACAAGGAGGCGATCCATCAGGGCTGCTGACTGGGGCAGGACATCTGCATCGTAGACCACCCGGCGCTTGCCCTTGGCATCATTAAAGGGCCAACCCGATTGGGCCAGGGTGGAACCGGCAATGAGATGTTCCCATTTCGGATAAAAATGCCAGGTGTTTGAACCAAAGGGGATGGCGCCGGCGCCATTTTCAGCCAGAATGGTGTTAACCTTAGCTGCCGCCCCAGCGTCGGGCAGAAAGAACCCCAGGAAGGAGGCGGAATCACCCTGCTCATCAAGGATGGTCCGGAAAGTCACCCCAGGGATACGGGCCACCGCCTCTTTGATGGCCGCCTTATTCTTCTGCTGACTGGCCACGATGCCATCAAGCTTGGCAAGCTGGGCCAGGCCCATGGCGCCCTGGATCTCCATCATCCGGTAATTAAACCCGATAAAGCTACGGCCCTCGCCGCCCCGGCCGCCAGGATTGACGGCATGGTCATGGCCATGGTCATGATACTCGCTCATCTTCCGCCAGAGATTCTCATCATCGGTGATGATCATGCCCCCCTCACCGGTGGTGATGGTCTTCACCGAATCAAAGGAAAAGGTGCCACAGACCCCAAAGCTGCCCAGGGCCTTGCCGTTAAGCTTAGCGCCTGGGGCCTGGGCCGTATCCTCCAGAACAGGGATGCCATGTTTGTCGGCCACAGCCATAATCTCTTGCATACGGGCTGGAGCACCAAGCATATGCACGGGGATGATGAGCTTGGTCTTGGCAGTAATCTTCTTCTCCAGATCAACGGGATCCATATTAAGGGTCTCATCCACCTCAGTGAATACCGGCACTGCCCCCACATCAAAGATCGCCTCCCAGGTGGCAACAAAGGTAAAGCCCTGGGTGATGACCTCGTCTCCCGGGCCAATGCCCAGGGCGATCATGGCCACCTTGAGGGCGGCTGTGCCTGAGGTCACGGCCTGGCCATGCTTTGAGCCGCAGTAGGCCGCAAATTTCTCCTCAAACTCACGGACCTTAAAAATGCCGTTGCGCTGATCGCCAAACTCATAGCGAAACAGCACCCCGGTATCAAGGACATCCATGATCTCTCTCTTCTCTTCGGCTCCAAAAACCTCAAATCCAGGCATGATCTTTCTCCACTATTCTTTCTAAAAACTCAGTTCTGTTTTCTGATTCTCAGTGCCTTAAAAAATTAGCTATTTCGTTCGAGTTCGAGGAGCAGAAAAATTAAAAGCACCCCAAGGGCACTTCCGTTGGGCGCGCAGCATATAGGTATATGTGAGCATTTTAATTTTTCCTGCGACGAAGAAATCGGGCGATAGAGCAATTTTTCAAGGCACCCTGCGAACTTACCAGCCCTTATGGGCGATCTCATAGATGGCAATCACCTCATCAAGGGTGGGTTTACGGGGGTTATTCTCCACGGGCCTAGTGACGGTGAGGGCAATCTCCGCCATCTGCGGGATCTTATCTGCAGGGATATCCAGATCGGCCAGACAGGTGGGGATGGCCACATCGCTATTGAGGTTATACACAGCCTCCACAGCGGTGTGGGCCGCCTCACGCAGGCTCATATCAGCAATATCATAGCCCATGATGTCGGCAATGCGGGCGTATTTCACCGGATCACCGATGATATTATAGTCGACCACAAAGGGCATGAGCACCGCATTGGCCAGACCATGGGGGATGCCGAACATGCCGCCCAAGGGGTAGGCCATGGCGTGGATAAGTCCAACGCCGGCCGTGGCCAGGGCCTTACCGCCCAGAAGCGAACCCAGGAGCATGGCGCTGCGGGCCTCCAGATTATCGCCGTTGGCATAGGCGGTTGGCAGGTTCTGACTGATAAGCTCCATGGCCTCCAGGGCGTACATATCAGAGATGGCATGGGACTGGGTGGAGGTAAAGGCCTCCATGGCATGGACAAAGGCGTCAATACCCGGCGCTGCCGTCACATGGGGTGGCAGGGTCAGGGTCAGGGCAGGATCAAGGACAGCCGCATCCGGGTAGAGGGGGCTGCCATTCATACCGCCCTTGCTCTTCGTCTTCTCATTGATGAAGACGGCGGTGAAGGTCACCTCAGCGCCGGTACCGGCCGTGGTGGGCACCATGATCTTGGCCACCCCCGCCTTCTTGATCTTGCCCAGACCAATATAATCTTCCGCCTTACCACCATTGGTAATGAGTATGGCAATGGCCTTTGCCACATCCATGGCAGAGCCGCCGCCGGCGCCAATCACACAATCACAACCGTTCTCCTTGGCAAGGGCAGCTCCCTCATCCGCCAAAAGCAGGCCCGGCTCCGGGTCAATATGATCAAAAAGGACATACTCTGTACCGGCCGCCTCGAGGGGCGCGGTAATCTTCCCCAAAAGTCCCACCGTCTTGAGGCTCGGATCAGCAACCAAGAGAACCTTGGTGCCACCACATTCCTTCACCACCTGGGCCAGACTCTCGACCATGCCGACGCCAAAATGGATCTGGGTGGGCTGGGTCACAATAAATTTTTTCGATGCAATCATTTGGCTTTCCTTTTATATGATCAGTAAGAGATACGTATTCATGATTTGTCAGGCGATGAATCAAAAGAATTTCTTCCACGTGCCCAATGCACGATAATAGTCCCTTAGCCCGCACCCTGGCAACAATAAAAGGCTGACCACAGGGTGTCCCTCCTTTCAGTGTAAATTTTCCCATTAGAGTGCCCCGTGTCCTACTACATTTCCCGCTCCGAAAAAAAACGCCAAGCCAAGCAGATAGAAAGTCTCACCGTTGAGCTGCTGAAACTCTCCGCCCAGGAGATCAAGAAACTGCCCTGTGACGATCTCATCAAGGAGGATATCCGCGATGCCAAGTCCTTAAAGGCTGGGGCCCGCAAGCGCATGATCAAGTATATCACCAAGCAGATCCGCGAAACAGACCCTGAGCCCCTTCTCAACTTTTTAGAGGAGCGCAAAGGCTCAAAACTCAAGAGAGATGCTGTCTTCCACGAACTCGAACGGCTGCGTGACGACATCATCACCGATGTCCTTGCTGCCGTGGAAGACGCCTTCCATGAGGATGAACCCCTGGGTGATGATTGGCCCTCCCCAGGTGTGGACAAAGCCATGGATTTTTTCCCACACCTGGATGAGACGGGTGTCAGGAAGGCGGCAAAACGTTTTTCCAGAACCCGCAAGACCACCTACACGCGGGAGATTTATCGGACATTAAAGGCGGCGGCCGATTCCGCTGCATTGCAGCAAAAGGAGTAGGACATGGAATACCGCAGCGGCACCATGAACCGCGTCTTTGTCCTGCGCTTTGATCAGGGTGACGATTTTCTCGAAGGACTCCTGGAGGTCATCAGAGGGGAAGAGATACGAAACGGCTGGTTCCACTGCATCGGCGGTCTGGCAGGGGCGGATGTGGTCATTGGCCCCAAGGAGCCCACCATGCCCCCGGAGCCTATCTGGCAGAAGGTCGATTCACCCCGGGAGTTGCTGGGCACCGGCTCCATCTACTGGGATGAGCATGACGAACCGAAAATCCATCTCCACACCTCCCTGGGCGACCATGGCAAGGCCATGACCGTCTGCACCCGCAAAAACACCACGACCTATCTGGTTATCGAGGTCTATCTTGTCGAGATCACTGGCTTTGAGGCCAGCCGCCCCTGGTATGAGAAGGGTGGATTCAACAGGCTGACCTTTGCTGACTAACTGCGGGCCTCACCCCTTAAAGAGTTCGACATTCACTTAATGTACATTTTTCTTTTCCCCATTCAGCCCTGAACGAGCACCCTTCGACAGGCTCAGGGGGCGGCGGCTCCGAGGCTATCTGGAGAGGAGAGTTCCCTGGGCCTGTCGAAGGCGCTGCCCTGAGCCTGTTGTCGAAGGCGGTGCGGCAGGCGAGTGGTGCCGGAGGCCAGGGCTGTTAGGGGTGTCCTTTTCGCTCACCTTGCTGGCTACGTTCCTTTTCGCCCATTGCACTGGCTGGGCACGCAGCAGTGAAGCGGTCGAAAGGGGAGAAAGAATCTTTCCAGAAAATCTTCACCTAGGCCGTGCGGCCAAACATTGCCTTCAAGGGTCTCCACCAGATACCGCTCAATACCCAGGAGTAGATATAGGTACCGAAGAGGATCAGAACCAGGGTCTTGGTTATATCCGCACTATCACCCTGTAGCGAGAATCCCGGCACATAGCCAAAGAGAAAGGGGGCAAGATAGAGGAATTTTGCAAATTTAAAGGCGTGAAAGGCGGTCCTCCACATATTTGCCTTGGCAATGGTGGCCCCGGCAAAGGCGGCGATACAGACCGGCGGCGTGATGTTTGAATCCTGGGAGAGCCAGTAAACAATCATATGGGCGGCCAGGGGATTGACCCCTAAATGGGTCAGGGCTGGCACTGCCACCACAGCGGTGATCAGATAGGCGGCCGTCACC
>JAUVQZ010000100.1 GCA_030597865.1 Pseudomonadota bacterium
GGCGAGTCAAAGATGGTCAGGGCCTTATCACCATCACCCATCACCTCAAGGGTGCGGATCCTTATTTTGCGGCTGCTCTCCTGGCCATGCCTGTTGCGGAGAACCATCTCCATATCCGAGCTGAAATCCCCAAAACCGTTCTCCCTGGCATCTGCCTCGCGGGCAATGGCCAAACCACGTTCCCCAGGATCTTCAGCCAGAACCACGGAGGGTGTGGCAAGGAGGGAGAGAAGAAAAAATAGCGTGGGTAGAATTCTCATTGCGACTCCTGTTTTTCTATGACTACAGTGCTTTTTGACGGCCCGGCCGTGGTTGCCCCACCCTCCAATTTGATCAGCAGGGCGGGGAGGAAGAAAAAATCCATGATCAGGGCAATAACAATGGTGATGGCAGTCATGGCGCCCATATTGGCATTAATCTGAAAGCCGGAAAAGGAGAGCACTGTAAAGCCCCCCACCAGGATCACGGTGGTCACTAGAATGGGGGAACCCACGGTCTTAAAGGCATATACCACCGCCTCCTCGGCAGATACCCGGTGTTCCCTCCTGGCCCGCCGGTATTTGGACAGAAAATGGACCGTGTCATCAACAACAATACCCATGGTCATGGCAATCATCACTGAAACGGCCAGGCCCACCTGACCCACCGTGTACCCCCAGAGACCAAAGGCCATGAAGGCAGGGGAGAGGTTGGGCAACAGACTGATCAGGCCGAGCTTGAGGCTGCGCAGCACCAGGGCCAGAATAAGGGAGATGACCAGAAGCGCCGCCACCGAGGCCCCTAACATTGATTCGATATTACGCTTGGAGATGTGGGAAAAAATCACCGAAAGCCCTGAGCCGTAGGTGTGCATGGCAGGCGGGGCATTGGCCTCAAGCCAGCGCCGCCCCAGCTCTTCAAGTTCCCGGACCTCACGGGTGGTGCGGTCACCCAGGGTGACGGTGAGCCTGGTTGCTGATTTATCAACGTTAATCCGGTCATTTAAATCAAGGCCAAAGGGCAGGCTCATCTCATAGAGCAATAGGTACTGGGCTGCCAGGTCACGCTGGTGGGGCAGGCGGTACCAGCTTTCATCATCACCGTGCATGGAACGATTGAGACGTTTCATGATATCGGTGATAGAAAAGACATGGCGCACCCCTTCCTGGCCTCGAAACCACTGGGCAAATTCATCCACCTTGCGCAGGTAGTCAGGGTTATTGATGCCCCCCTCCTCACCCGAGTCCAGGCTATAGTCGATAATATAGACGCCGGTGAGGTTGGCAATGGAAAACTCCGAGGCCCGTCTGAATTCATAGCTATCATCAAAATAACGGACAAAATTATCATCAAGCTCAATACGGCTGATGCCGGTGGTCATCAGGGCCATGAACAACAGGAACCACCAGAACAGCGGCGTTCTCCTGGCCACCACAAAGCGACCAAACCTCTCGAAGAACGTGACCTGCCATTTTTGCACCTTAGCGGCCTTTATTGGTAAAATGGCGACCAGGGCGGGCAGGAACAAAACAGAGTATAAGAAGGCGGCCATCACCCCCATGGCCACAATATTGCCCAAATCCCGGAAGGGAGGGGCATCGGAAAAATTCATGGTCAGAAAGCCAATGGCCGTGGTGATCGAGGTCACAAAAATCGGCTGCAGGTTAATGCGCAGCGATTCGGCAATCGCCTCTGCCTTACTCCGCCCCAGGCGTATCTGCTGGAACATGGTCACCAGGACATGGATGGAATCAGCCACGGCCAGGGTGAGGATGATGATGGGGGCATTGGCCGAGGCCGGGGTGATATCAAAGCCCAGCCAACCGGCCAGGCCCATGCCGGTGAAAACGGACATAAATACCACACAGAAGGTGGCAAAAGTCGCCAGCAGCGAACGTAGGGTGGCGATCATGGCCACAAAGAAAATCAACAGGACCAGGGGCATCAGGCTGGTCATATCCCGTTTCGGCGCCTCGCCAAAGGCATCATCCACCATAATGCCGCCGGTGAGATGCAGGGTAATGCCGGGATATTTGGCCTCTATATACCGGGCAAGCTCACGGGCCTTAGCAGCCACCTGCCGCGACTCATTCATATCCTTTTCAGGCTTGATGATGTTGACGTTGACGCCACTGACATGGCCAGTCCCGGGAACAAGACTGTTAACCAGCAGCGGTTCAGAAAGGGCAATTTCCTTGATGGCGGCAAGTTCCCCATCGCTGAGCTGGGCAGCATCCCGGACCAAATCCTCGACAATAAGCTCATCACCCTCGGCCCGGGTATGCTGAAAATTGGTCAACGAACTGATCTTGCTTGAATAGGGAAGCTTCCAGGCCTCGGCCGTCAGTTCCTCAATGGCCCTTAAGGTCTGGCGCTCAAAGACATTGCCCGAGGCAGGCTCCACCACAAAGAGGACGTTCTCATATTTGGTATAGGTGTTTTCCAGCATCTCCAGGGCCTGGAGCTGTGGGTTCTCCTTGGAAAAGAACATGCGGGAATTGTTGACAAACGCAAGCTCTGCCATGCCGCCGGCGCTCCAGCAGGCGGCAAGCAGGGTCAGAATGAGGATCCACCAGCGTTGCCGCACCACAAAAAGACCAAACCACGCCTCAAAACGCCTCATGGCTGCACCGCCATGCTGGCCGGCAGGTGAACAGTCCTGAATTTTTCCAGCTTATTTTTCATGGGGCTGAACATACCCCTAACCCCTGGCGGCAGGCAAGGGGAATTCCTTTCTTTCTCCCGGGAAGGGCCATGGAAAATCATTCATTTTTTGCTAATTTCATGGCATAATTTGGCAAACTATTTTTTAACCCTTCACCTCCAACGGAAAACAACGTTATGTCGCACATTGAATGGGACGAATCCTTTAGCGTCCATAATAGAGAAATCGACGAGCAGCATAAAAAATGGATAGCAATCTACAATAATATTGATGACGTCATGGCTGGAACTGACACCTCGTCTCTCACCGCCATAACGTCTAAATCTCTGACCGAGATGCATGACTACGCCCTGGATCATTTCAAGTTTGAAGAAAAATATCTGGAACAACTCAACTACCCTGAGCTGGTTGAGCATAGAAGATTACACCGGGATTTCGAGAACCAGATTTACAACTACACCCGAGAAATCACTGACGGGAGACTCATTCTCAACACCTCTCTTCTCAAGATCATTAAAAATTGGCTCCTGGAACATATCCTGACCGAAGACAAAAAATACAGCACCTTTGCAGGTGAAGACATCCCCTCGCAAAGGTAAAGGGTATCTTGAATAATTAGATTTTTCGTTCAAAATCAAGGCATGCGAAAAAAATAAGCACAGGCATATGTTTGATATTCCGAGCATTATTTTTAGAGCATAATGCAGAGATTGGACGAAAAAGCAATTATTCAAGGTAGCCTAAACATAACCAATGGGACAGGGCCTTACTTACCCAGTGAAAGATTGATGGCCTCGCAAAAAGCAATGTACGGCCACCGACACAGTGGCTATCTTGTTGATTTAACGTTGCATGGTTTTGGCGCGGGCGACTTTTTACGGGAGCATCAAAGATTGCCTTGAGGACTGGGGCCATTCATAATCCACAGGTTGCGACATGCCCTCTCTCTTAATAACAAATCTGGTCATCGTCGGGGCCGTCTTCATGCTGATCTCCATTCTCTCCGGGATCC
The DNA here is from genome assembly GCA_030597865.1 of Pseudomonadota bacterium. Lineage (GTDB taxonomy): Bacteria > Desulfobacterota > Desulfobulbia > Desulfobulbales > SURF-16 > BM506. Next base: position 3,657 of record JAUVQZ010000100.1, read on the forward strand.
GCCTCAGACATAGAATCCCCGATAAATTCAAGGACAGGTGGCAGATTCTCATCGTTATCATGGCCCTTTTTTTCTGCGGCCACCTCATCTTTGCCTATCTGCTGTTCAGACAAAACAGCTTTCCAGACATTCTTATTGCCACAGGTATCTTTCTGGGTGGATCCTTTACCCTGCTGGTTATCGGTCTCACCAGGGATGCGATTAGAAAATTCCAGGAAGAGGAGCGCGAATTATCCAAGGCTTCTGCCCATATCCACCTCAAGGACATGAAACTCTCCTGGGAAACCGCCTCACGGCAGGATACCGAGAAAAAACTGGCGAAGACCAACGCCATTTTCCTCAAGGAACTCTTTGAGATGATAGCTGAGGTTCTGGCAAACCGCGACCTGTACACCTTTGAACATGATATGCAGGTGGCAGTAATATCCAAACGTATCGGCCAAAAACTTGGCCTGAGCCAAGACACCCTTACCAGCCTGGAGCTCGGCTGCCTGGCCCATGATATCGGCAAAACAGCCATTCCCGATGATATCCTCCTGAAACCGGCCCGCTTCAACTTTCAAGACCGCAACATCATGGAGTACCATCCCCTTATCGGTGCCAAGCTTGTCGCCCGTCATATTCAGGATGACATAATTATCGACATCATCCTCAACCACCATGAGCGCCTGGACGGCAGCGGCTACCCTGCCGGGCTCAAAGGGGAAGAAATAGGGCTGATGCCCAGGATTGTCGCCGTTGTCGACACCTATGAGGCCCTCCTCTCCCGCCGACCCTATAAAAAATCCCTCTCCTCCAAGGAGGCCATCGACATACTCAAGCAGGAGGTTAAACTCGGCCGTCTCGACCAGAAGGTGGTGGATACCCTGATCACCATCCTGCCGGATCTGCCGGAAGTCCAGCCCCCCTCAATAATTACAGCGGGCTTTATGAAGGATGTCGAACTGTTCCGCAACCGCGCCTATTTTCGCGAACCCTTGAGCGATTTCTACAATTACCGCTATCTCCTCTTCCTGGATGATTCCGGTGTCCTCCAGAAAAAAACATTACCCTATACCTTGACCCTCATCTCCTTCCCCAACTTCGGCGCCTTTCAGCAGGACCCCGGTTACTTGGTTGCCGACCAGGTTTTTGACGAGATCGGCCAGAACCTGGCAGATATCTGTCATCACTTCAGCCAGGACCGTGATTTTTACGACGGCTCGGTGATGCTCTTTAGAAAGAGAAATGAATATATCATTTACCAGGAACTTGAAGATGAAGATCCCTCTGCTGATCATGTTTTCGAGGAGATACATACATCCCTCACCATCCATGAACAGGACTGGGGCCTTAACTTCATCCTTGTCAGACAGCCCTGCAAAGCCGGCATGGAAACCTGCAGGGCGCTGCGTGATCTCCTTGCAAAATCAAAGAGCTGCCATATAGAAAAAAAACCTGGACAACAGAGTAAAGAGTGTCTAGGTTAAGCGTATAATTAAATAGATTAACCAGCCCCAGTATTTCCAGGAGTATTGCCATGCCGATTTATGAATTCAAATGTAATGGGTGTAACAAAAAATTTGAGACCATCCTTACCTCCAGCGCCAAAGTTTCCGAGGTAACCTGTCCAGAATGTCAGAGTAAAAATATCAAAAAAACCATCTCCGCCTCAAGTTATCGCCTGGCCAGCACCTCTAGCTCCATCCCGGCCGGCGCCCTGTCCGGCTGTTCCTCAAGGGGAGGCTTCTCCTGAGCTTAGGTATGAAACGATCATGTTGATCGTTTCTAATAAAAAAAGGGCGGCCTGGAAATATCCAGGCCGCCCTTTTTTTATGGTTCATCACGGATTATCGTGAATCCTTGATTTTAGTGCCTTACTGCCGAAAAAGCGTCATAAAAAACAGATAAGCGAAGACTTCGAGAAACTGGAAAAATCCTTATGAAATAATAAGGTTCCGTTTGCCTCCAGGGCACTTATACCCCTCAAGGGGGTACCGTACTGAGTCCAATCCTTAATTTTCGCTTAGCGGGTTAGATTTTTTGTCTTTCCCCATTCAGCCCTGAACTGCCAACCCTTCGACTGACTCAGGGCACTGCCTTCGGCTGACTCAGGGAACTCTCCTCTCCGGACAACCTCGGAGCCGCCGCTCCCTGAGCCTGTCGAAGGGCCCGGCGAAAGACGAGTGGTGCCGCAGGCCAAGGGCGGCTAGGGGCCTCCCCGGGGAAGAGTTCAGACAGCGTTAATCTCCCTGTAAAAATCGATCAGAAATCAATACGGATACTAAACACCCCTTCTTCCTGGCTGCTTTCGACCTTATAGCCTGAGTTGTTGAAGATGGCCCGCATCCTCTTGTTCTCCCGCAGGACTTCGGCGGTAAAGCCTGAAATGCCGCTACTCTTTGCGGTCTTCACAAGATGTTTAAACAAAAATGTGCCAATGCCTTGGTTCTGCCAGGCATCGCGGATGACAAAGGCCACCTCCGCCCTATTGGTCCGTTCATCCAGGTAATAACGGCCAACCGCTATAATATCCTCACCATGGGCCTCGGGAACCACACCGACCACTGCCACATCTTTACGGTGATCAACATAGACAAAATTATGGATCTGCTTGCTGCCAAAATGCTGCTGATGACTCATAAAGCGGTAATAGATGGTCTCCTGGGACAGGTCATATATCAGGTCACGCATCTTTGAATCATCGGTGGGATGGATGGGCCGGAACTGGATCTGGGTGCCATCGTCAAGGAGAAGGGAGGTCTTGATCTGTTCGTTGGCCACCACAAAACGGCCCTCGACATCGGCAAAATCCTGGCGGATGAAATGGGCGGCTATGGCCTCCTTCAGGAGTTGTTCCCGGAAATCGGGGTGGGCAATACTGATAAGGGCCAGGGCACGTTCCTGAACACTCTTACCGTGCAGATAAGCGACCCCATACTCGGTGACAAGATACTGCACCTCGCCACGGGTGGTGACCACCCCGGACCCCGGCGTCAGGCAGGAGACAATCCGCGAATTACCGCTTGTCACATCCGTGGAGGAGATGACGATAATCGACTTGCCACCCTTAGAGACAGAAGATCCACGACCAAAATCCACCTGACCGCCGATGCCGGAGTAGAATTTATCACCCTGGGAATCTGCGCAAACCTGACCGGTGAGATCGACCTCCAGGGCCATATTAATGGCCACCATCTTATGCTGGCGCGAAATGACATGGGGATCGTTGACATATTCCGTGGGCCGGAAGGAGAAGAGGGGATTATCATCCACCAGGTCGTAAAGCTCCTTACTCCCCATACAAAATGAGGCGACGATCTTGCCACGATCCACGCTCTTGCGACTGCCATCCACTGCCCCGGACTCAACAAGTTTCATCACCGAGTCTGTGAGAAGCTCGGTGTGGATGCCGATATTCTTCTTATCGGTGAGATAATGAAGAACGGCTGGCGGGATACGGCCAATGCCAGGAATACGACCGATGCCGAACTGGACGGTTGAACCGTCTTCGATGAGGGAAACGATATGTTTGGCAATGGTCTTGGTGGTTTCATTAACGGGCATGGAAGGCCTTTCCAGGATCGGCTCATCCACTGGCACCAGAAGGTCTATATCATAAATATCAAGGCAGCTATCACCCCGGGTCCAGGGCATCTGCGGATTGACCTGGGCAATGACAAAAGAGCCGTTCTCAGCGGCACTCTTGACAATATCCACCGAGACCCCAAGGCTGACCTTACCCTGGAGATTAGGCGGCGTCACCTGAATGAGCACAACATCCAGGGGCATCTGGCCGGAGTCAAAGAGGCGGGGGATATCGCTCATCAGCACCGGTGTATAACTCCCGGCCCCAAGCTGGATCATCTTGCGGACGTTTTCACCGATATAAAATGAGTTAATGGTGAAACATTCCTCATACTTCTTATCGGCATAGGCGGCCTCACCCTTGGTGAGGAGATGGAGGATTTCCACATCGGACAGTTCACCTGCCCTGGCCACCAGGGCATTAACCAGGGCCACGGGCTCGCCGCAACCGGTGCCGATAAAGACACGGTGGCCCGGCCTGACATGGGAGAGGGCCTTCTTGGGGGTGGCGACAAAATCAGCAAATTTTTCCTGCCAGACGCTATCGTATTCCATAATGATCCTCGAGGAAGATGGGCAGACCCAGATTCTTTATTTAAGGGGGGCACTTAGGGTCATCCGGGCATCAGCAACCACCGGCTCAGAGCCCACTTCACCAACAATAAAGGGATTGATGTCAAGCTCAATAATTTGGGGAAAATCCGTGGTCAGCTGACTGATTCTCAGCAGACCCACAGCAACGGCCTCAATATCAACACCCTTATTGCCCCTTTTGCCCTCGAGCATGGCATAGGAACGGGTGGCCAGAAGCATCTGCATGGCCTCGTCAAAGGTAATGGGGGCCAGGTGGAAGGCGACATCCTTCATCACCTCCACAAAAATACCGCCCAGACCAAACATGAGCATGGGCCCGAACTGGGGATCCCGGCTCATGCCAAGGATAATCTCAAGGCCGCGATCCAGCATCTTTTCGACATAGACCCCCTCAATGCGGGCGCCGGGCACCTGCTCCCGAATACGGAGCATCATCAGGTCAAAGGCATCACGAACCTTGCCGGCGTTGGCGACATTGAGCTTAACACCGCCGAGATCAGACTTATGGATAACATCGGCGGAGACGATCTTCATGGCCAGGGGGTAGCCGATACGCTCGGCAATCTCCACCGCCTCCTCCGAGGTGACGGCGAGCTGGCCGGCAGGAATCTTAAAACCATAGGCCTTGAGAATGGCCTTTGACTTCACCTCGCTGAGCTGGAGGCGGCCGATGCGCCGGCTCCTGGTGATGACACGCTCAACCCGGCGGCGATGGACCCGGAATCTATTGACAATGCGGGGCGGCCTGTTGCGCCACATACTGTACTCATACATGGCCTTAAGCGCCGCCACGGCCCGCTCCGGGGATTCATAATCGGGAAGGCTGGAAGCGGCAAGCTCCTCACGACCCGGCATGACCTCGACACCGCCCATGAAAGAGACCAATACCGGTTTATCGCCGGTCATGGTCTTGGCAATGGCCCTGGCCGTTTCCGGGGCCTTGGTCATGGCCTGGGGAGTGAGGATCACCAGGATGGCGTCCACCTCCCCATCCTCCTGGGCGGCAGCCAAGGCGGCTGCGTAGCGTTCAGGAGGCGCGTCGCCAAGGACATCGATTGGATTGCCAACACTGGCCGCAGAGGGGAGTTCCTGGCGCAGGGCGGTTGCCACATTCCGGTCAAGTTCAGCCACCTCCATACCCGCCTTTTCAACGGCGTCAGCGGCCATGGTTCCCGGCCCACCGGCATTGGTGATGATAAGAACCCTCTTACCCTTGGGCAGGGGCTGCATGGCAAAGGCCGTGGCATAATCAAAGAGCTGCTCAAAGGCATCAGCCCGGACAATGCCGCTCTGCTTAAAGGCCGCGCCATAGGCGGTATCTGCCCCGGCCAGCACACCGGTGTGGGAGGCAGCCGCCTTTTGACCAGCCGCAGTGGTCCCGGACTTTAAGATAACAACCGGTTTTTGGACAGAGGCCTCTTCAGCGGCCTTGATAAACTCATCACCGTTGCTGATATCCTCCAGGTAGCCGACAATCACCCTTGTCTGCTGATCAGCAGCAAGGGCGCGCAACAAATCCACCTCTGTAACCTCGGCCTTATTGCCGATACTAACCACCTTTTGCAGGCCAAGATGGCGACTGGCAGCAAGATCAAGGAAGGCGGTGCACAGCGCCCCGGACTGAGAAAGGATGGATATGGAACCCTCCACCGGCATACTGCCGGCAAAGGAGGCATTGAGTTTTGCACTGGTATTTAACAGACCAAGACAGTTGGGACCAAGCAGGCGCACCCTCCTGCTGCGACAGAACTCAGCAAGTCCTTTTTCCAGGGCTGCCCCTTCTTCACCCACCTCCTTGAAACCGGCGGTGATAATGATGACCGCGCCTGCACCGGCCGCAACGGCATCCTTGACGGCCTGCTCCACCAAGGATCGGGGCACGGCTATCACACAGAGTTCGATTTCCTTGCCATAAGCCTTGAGGCTCTCGTAACAGGGGTAGCCAAGAACTTCGTCGGCAGCCGGATTTATGGCAACTATTATGCCGGGGAATCCGCCCTTAACGAGGTTGGCAAAGACATCGTGGCCGACCTTACCAGGGGTACGGGAAGCACCGATAACGGCTACAGAATCAGGAGAAAAGAGAGCTTCAAGCATTTCACACCACCCCACACCCAGCCCCAAAAGGCTTTTTGTAAAATTTTCACACCTCTACTCTTTA
>JAUVQZ010000252.1 GCA_030597865.1 Pseudomonadota bacterium
ATACAGGTAACAATAGCATCACCGGTTCCGGTTCCTTTACCTCCAGCGTGGTTGATTGTGGCCATATTGGTTGCCGCGCTCATGGAATCCACAGCAACCGGTGCCTCCAGACTGTATGCGGTATAGCCAGCATACTCAGTGCCTATGGCCAGGGTACCCATATCAAAATCGGTGGGGTGACGAACCCAGGGAGAACCAGCGCCTACATTTCCGGATCCATTATGAAAATCGCCATGACACTGGGCACAGAGGGAACTGATGGTGGTGGTGTCCGCCGCTGCGACATCATCTGCACGGGCCTCGCCTTTATAGAGGTTGTGGTCAGTTGCACTTGTCGTGTTCTCCCAATCATTATCCTCAATACCCTCAACACCCATCAGGAACCGGTAAGAATTGCCAAAACTAGTCCCACCCGAGGTATAGGTTTTTGAGGAATCAGAAGTGAGCGGGGTGCCGCCGGTACCATGGTGAGCGCCCGAGATGGAGGTGAACTCGACGGCCTCACCCCTGGTTCCGTGACAACCGCTGGCGCCGGCACAAGTCATCGCCCCAACCGCAGGAACATTAGAAGCTCCGGCTGTCATACCCGGCACATCTACAAATGACACATTTTCAGCAGCAGGATTTACCCCAACGACGTTATGCCCCATGGAGGGATCAGTTTGAACCCAGAAAAAACTACCACCGGCAAGGGTTCCACTTGCCGGTGCTACAGTGTGATTAACATAGGGGATATTTCCAGCTAAACTCACAGCAATATCACTGGTTCCCGTATGACATCCCACACAACCGCCAATGGTAAGCGCTGGCTGAGCCGTGGCGGACAAATCAACACCATCCTGGCTATTATGCATGGTATGGCAGTTACCACACGGCCCGCTCACCCTGGCCGCCGCCAGCGACGGTAACGCCATGGCGGTGCTGATGGCGATGACCGCTATCAGCCGCTTCTTTTTATTAAAATCTCTCTTCATGGTCTTCATCCTCCCCAATCTGTTTTCCTTGCACCCGGGAACCCTCTCATCTCTCAAGAGAAGGTCGCTCTCTTTTGGCAGCAGCCGGTTATAGCGTGGCGGCTCCGGCTGGCCATGTCCTATCTCTGTTTTCAACCCCAGGGACAGAACCCCTCACCCTCATTAAATGAGGCACACCTAAAAAGGGCGCCATACAACACCATTCTTCTCATCCACTCCCACAGATCCACGAAGAAGGCCTTGCGAAACTTTAAAGAGCAATAGTCATGCCGAGAATAAGGAAAAACAAAGAGAACCACAAAAAGAGTGCCAAGCCCGGCACTTAGGGAAATTCAGGGAGAGCCCAACCAACAACCAATGACCCCTGCGACCAATCGCCTCATCAGAATCTGACCACCAGAATGACCAAATTCAACCCGGGCCAATTTAATCCCCACGGGAAAACCTGAAAAAGCATAAAAACCCGGCTTTTTCTCAAAAAAAACCAAAGAACTCCCACAAATAGGCTTTTTTTCACAGCCATTTGCCGTGATTCCAGAAAAAATCAGCTGGAAAGAAAAGAAAACTCCCCAGGCCACCAGACCCTGACCACTGTTCACCAGAAACTGGTCAAAAAACCCAACCTACTGGCAGGTGTTGACGATATTATAGTCAGAAATTTTCTTGCGCAGGGTGGTGGGCGAAATTTCCAGCAGCTTGGCGGTCTGGGTAATATTCCAACGCAGCCGGTTCAGGGTCGTTTCCACATGGAGTTTTTCCGCCTCAGCCATGGTCACCGGCGCCTCCGGAATCGGCCCTGCCTGGTCACGATGGGATTGTTCAAGACATACCTCGGCAGCGGCGAGGACGCTGTCGGTGGCCAGGGCCACCGAACGGGTCAGGACATTTTCCAGTTCGCGGACATTGCCAGGCCAGCGGTGACTGATCAGCTTCTGCATGGCCTCGTCCTCAACCATGGGCCGCGGACACTGGAGCTGGATGGAGATTTTTTGCAACAGCGCCTCCACCAGCTGGGGAATATCTTCCCGCCTGTCACGCAGGGGGGGGAGATAGAGGGTGGATACAGCAATCCGGTAGAAGAGGTCCTTTCTGAACTTGCCCTCCTTGACCAGTTTTTCCAGGTCCCAATGGGTGGCGGAGACGAAACGGGCCCGGAAGGGAATGGGCTCAAGGCCACCCACCCGGACAAACTCCCCCTCCTGCAGAACGCGCAGGAGCTTACCCTGCAAGCCCAGGGGCATATCACCAATCTCGTCAAAAAAGACGGTGCCATCAGCTGCGTACTCAAGCTTACCTATCTTCAGACGATCGGCGCCGGTGAAGGCCCCCTTTTCATGGCCAAAGAACTCTGACTCAAGCAGGGTGGAAACCACGGCCGAGCAGTTGATATCAACAAAAGGCTTTTCCCTGTCCCGGGCATCATGAAGAATCCGGGCGGCCAGCTCCTTACCAGTGCCGCTTTCACCCTGGATCAAGACAGTCACCTTGCTGCGGGACAGCAAGCCTATTTTCTTATGGAGGTCAATGATATCTGGATGGGTGCCGATCATCGGGGACTGGTGTCCATCACCAACCAGGGAGACATTCTGCTCCGGCAAAACAGGCTTTTGGCCGCGATGCACCTCGACCCGGGAGAGCATGGCATAGATTTCATCAAGGCCCAGGGGCTTACGCAGATAGTCAAAGGCGCCGCTGCGCATGGCCTGCACGGCGATGAGATTGTCAGACTCACCGGTCATGATGACCACTGTCGGCCCACAGGGAAGCTCAACAATACTGGGCAGGGCCTCCAGACCGCTCTGGCCGGGAAGATTAATGTCCAGAAACACCACATCAGGGCGGAACTCCGCGGCCTCGGTAATGCCATTTTCCGAGGAAAAGACCATCTTAACCCCATGGCCCTTCAGACTTAGGGGCACCTGCAGGGAACGGCAGAGCGCCTGATCATCATCAATAATCAGAATTTTCATTGGGATCATCCAGGTATCCTCATCAACACTTTCTTCATTCTGCCTCGCAGCCCGCAGAACTATTCTGTCCAAACGCTGTAATAAGATTCAACATACTGAAAACTGTACAGAAACTTACAAACTTGGTCAATCTTTGCCTGTCTGCCCAGCTTTGCCAGGGCATATCATGCCGAAAAAACTTCATTTCAGCCACGTACCGCCACTTTCCATTTGACAGCACGGGGCGCTATCAGGTAAGAAAAAATGCAATGGAAACACCCCTCTCCCCATGATTTGCCTTGCAAATTATGTTCCATTTCCCACTCCCCCTCTCTCCACAAGCTCGGCACAGCAGACGTGCCATGTATTCGCTATCACGCCTTCACCTTGAAGAAGTTTGAGATTCGGCTGAAAAACGGCATTCATCTGTTAAAGACGGTCATTTTAAGTTTTTTGTGAGCCGCCATTCAGCATGGCCCATAACTTGCTTTTTTAATTGTAGTTTTATAGCCTGAAATAGGCCCCTTTTGGC
>JAUVQZ010000283.1 GCA_030597865.1 Pseudomonadota bacterium
GCGACGATCTACCAGGAGGTGGTGGAGGATTGCCTGAAAAATGGTGCCTACGACCCATCCACCATGGGATCGGTCGCCAATGTGGGCCTGATGGCCCAGAAGGCAGAGGAGTACGGCTCCCACGACAAGACCTTTGAGGCCCCGGCAAACGGCACCATCCGCCTTGTTGATTGCGCCTCCGGTGCCACCCTCCTTGAGCAGGTGGTTGAGGAGGGTGATATCTTCAGGAGTTGCCAGACCAAGGATGCCCCCATCCAGGACTGGGTCAAGCTTGCTGTTAACCGGGCCCGGGCCACCGGCGTTCCCGCCATCTTCTGGCTTGATGAGAATCGGGGCCACGATGCCGAGCTGATCGCCAAGGTCAATGCCTATCTGGCCAACCACGACACCACTGGCCTTGAGATCAAGATCATGAAGCCGGTGGAGGCCATGCGCCTGTCCCTGGCGCGGATCAGAGAGGGGCAGGATACCATTTCGGTGACCGGCAATGTGCTGCGTGATTATCTCACCGACCTCTTCCCCATCCTGGAGCTTGGCACCAGTGCCAAGATGCTGTCCATTGTGCCCCTTATGAATGGCGGCGGCCTCTTTGAGACCGGCGCTGGCGGTTCAGCCCCCAAGCATGTTCAGCAGTTTTTAAAAGAGGGCCATCTGCGCTGGGATTCCCTTGGTGAGTTCTGCGCCCTGGTTCCCTCCTTTGAGCATATTGCCGCCACCTATAATAATGACCGGGCAACCCTTTTTGCTGAGACCCTTGACCAGGCCATTGGCGCCCATCTGGAGCAGGAGAGGTCACCGTCACGGAAGGTGGGTGAGCTTGATACCAGGGGCAGCCATTTTTACCTGGCCCTCTATTGGGCCCAGGCCCTGGCCGCCCAGGGCAAGGATGCTGAGATTGCCGCCCGTTTTGCCCCGGTTGCCAAGGATCTTGTTGCCAATGAGGCCAAAATTGTTGATGAGATGAACAGCGCCCAGGGCCAGGCCATTGATATTGGTGGCTATTTTCAGCCCGATGTTGATAAAACTGCCCGGGCCATGCGGCCCAGCGCCACCCTTAATGCCATTATCGATGCCCTGTAATTGCTGCCCAGGCTGATGCCCCTGGTGTGGTTTGCTTGGGGTTTGAGAGTGTTGTGTATGGCTAGAAAATAGGGTTGCTTTTTGGTCAATCCTTTGTTTGTATGACAAAAATATTTTGAGGTGCTCTGTACGAGCTTAATAGGGAACCCCGTGTGAATCGGGGACGGGCCCGCCGCTGTGACCGGGGACGAATTTCGCGTAATACCACTGTTCTTATAGAATGGGAAGGTGCGGAAGGAGGATGAACCGGGAGTCAGAAGACCTACCTCGAAAACTGAAGGTGAATACCTCCGTGGACAAGGGGTCTTTGCATGACATCTGTGGAAAATTAGGGAATCCCCGGATCAATTTTATTGGTCCGGGGATTTTTTTGTTCTCATCTCCGGGCCGCATCAAATGAGGGGAGGAGAAGAGGGGATGAAGAAATATTCCAGCGCCCTGGTCTTGGCCATGGTGGTATTTGGCGGCGCATTTTCGGCAAGGGCCGGCGAGACAGACGGTGAAGCGCCTGTTATGGATGGGGTGGTGGTCACCGCCGGACGCCTGGCTGAACCAATACGGACCCAGACGGCAAGTGTTCTTGTCATTAATGACCATGAGATAGCGGCATCGCCAGCTCGGAATGTGGGAGATTTGCTGGCTGAAAGGGGGGTGGGGTATATCAAAAAATACCCAGGCGGCCTGACCTCCATTGGTATTCGCGGCTTTAAGACGGACACCCATGGTAATGATCTGCGCGCCCATGTCCTGGTTTTGCTTGATGGTAGGCGGGCCGGCACCGGCAATGTTGCCAAAATCAGCACCACCAACATCCAACGGATTGAGATCATCAGGGGCCCGGCTGCGGTCCAGTATGGCTCGGCAGCCATGGGCGGCGTGGTTAATGTTATCACGGTCCAGGGCCGGGGTGGTCTGACCGCCAAGGTGGGCAGCTCATTGGCCAGCCATGGGTCCGGCGAGGCGGCCTTTGCGGTTTCCGGCCAGCAAAAAGTCCTTGATTATGCCGTTGGTTTTTCCCGCTCCACCATGGGCGACTACCAGGATGGGGCGGGCCAATCCTTTCATAACTCCGGCCATGACCGGCAGGATAGATATTCTGCCAACCTGGGGCTCTCTTTTTACCCTGGGCATCGAATCGGCCTGATCCTCACCGGCTACCAGGGCGACCATCTTGGTGGTCCCGGCTATCTGACCCTTAACGATCTCGACAATTATCAGGATGCCAGGCTCTACTCCGGTGATCTGGTTTATAGCGGCGCCAACCAGGACAGTCTGAGTTGGCTCCTCCGTTATTTCCAGGGACGGGATCGTGATGTCTGGCATGATCCGGTGGCCAGTAACGCCAGTGGTTGGGATGATGGTGTTCCCTCAAGCCAGCAGACCGATCATCAGGGCAGTCAGGCCCAGCTGAGTATTGAGTGGCC
>JAUVQZ010000048.1 GCA_030597865.1 Pseudomonadota bacterium
CAGCTGATGGGGAAACAGCGACCCCTACGCCCAGCAGTGTATTATGAACAGGGTGGGACCCGGGCGTACAGCCAGATGGTCCTGCCGCTGCTCCCCCCCCTTTGCCCCCCCTTTGCCACACTGTCCAGTTAGCCTTTCCCTGCCCGGGACAGTTTCTGCTATCATGTTCCCATGGCCACCTTCCCCCCCACCGCCCTCAGGGTACTCCTTGCCCTCCTGCTCCTCCATCTGCCCACGGTCTGCCTGGCCCTTGGGCCCGAGGAGATTCTGGTGGTGGCCAACCGCAGGGCGACCAGCAGCGTCCGTTTGGCGACCTATTACATGGAAAAAAGGGGGATTCCCAAAGAAAACCTTATCAAGCTCTGGGCGACCTATGACGAGACATGCAGCCGAAAAGAGTACATAGGGAGAATAGCCCGACCAATCCGCAAACTTCTCGGCAAAGAACGGTTCAAGGACAAAATAAAATGTCTTGTCCTGATGTATGGGGTGCCGCTGCGGATTGCCGAATCATTGCCTGCCGAGCAGATAACCGACCGCAAGACACAGGACACGGTGGCCTCTGTTGACTCCGAAATCGCCCTTCTCCTCGCCAGGGAGTATCCCCTGGAGGGCTGGCGCCCCAACCCGCACTTTCTAGGCTTTGCCAACATAAAAAAGCGCGAGGTCACCAGAAGAGATGTCTTACTGGTCAGCCGCCTTGATGGCCCAAACGCCCAAACAGTCAGGCGCATTATCGATGACAGCATTGCCACTGAAAAGGAAGGCCTGAAGGGATCCGCTTTTTTTGATGCCCGCTGGCCCAGGCCGAAGAACCTCGAAAAACCCACCGGCTATGCCTTCTATGATGCATCCCTCCACTTTGCCGCCCAGCTTTTGACCGACAGGGGCATCCCCGTGGTCTTAGACGACCAGGAGTCGCTCTTTGCCGCGGACAGCAAACTGCCCACCAGCCTCTACTGCGGCTGGTACAGCCTGGCAAATTACGTTGACGCCTTTGCCTGGCAACGGGGCGCCATCGGCTACCATATCGCCAGTGGCGAATGTATCACCCTAAAACGTGAGGAGAACCGCGGCTGGTGCAAGATGATACTGGAAAACGGCGCGGCCGCCACCATCGGGCCGGTGGCCGAGCCCTATGTCCAGTCCTTTCCGCTGCCGCAGTTTTTCTTCCCCATTCTCGCCGATGGCAGGTTCTGCCTGGTTGAAGCCTACTTCCTCAGCCTGCCCTTTCTCTCATGGAAAATGGTGCTGATTGGCGACCCGCTCTACCGGCCCTTCTCCCAGCCCCACCAAGACGAGATATCGGCCAACTGAAACCCTGGCAGCCAACCACGGCAATGCCCCTCACCACAACAGGGTGTGGGGATGGCAAAAAAAAAGGCAGCTCATATGAGCTGCCAAAAAAAATCAAACCTGTCGCTGCCAGGGGGATCTATTGATCCACTAAATCACCCGGCAGGGGAGGGGGGTGGGGAAAACAGATTATTCTTCATCCAGGCACTTTTCAGCCAGGACGCAAACCCCCTTCTTTTTAAGAATCTCAGAGACCTCACTGTCGGAAAAACTGGAGGCCTTGCCCTTGGAGAGATAGACAAGGCAATCCTCACAGACATTCATGGCGCTGCGCAGATCTGCCATTTCCCGGGCCACATCCCAGCACTCCTTATCAGATTGACGACCAGCCGGGCAGACATCCTTTTTGTCGCAATTTGTTATACTCCAGCAATGCCAATATTCAGGCGACATAGAACTCCCCTTTCAGATCTTTCTTGATTAGCACGAAGTGCACTAAACCACTACGCAAGAAACTGGTCAAGCGTAGAGATAAGATTTTCCTTACCTTCGCCACTTTTCGCACTAAAAAGTATACGCTCTCCAGACCGGATACCAAGGCCGGCATCAAGGAGCGCCGCCTGTTGCAGCTGCGGGCCCCGCTTTAATTTATCAATTTTGGTATAGACCACCAGATGGGGCACCCCCTCACTGCGCAGCCAGGTAACAAGCTCCAGGTCAAGGGCCTTCAGCTCGTGCCTGATGTCGATGATTACCACCACGCAGCGCAGGCTGACCCGGCTGGTCAGATAGGCACTGATCAAGCCCTGCCAGTCATTCTTCAACTTCCGGGGCACCTTGGCGTAGCCATAACCGGGAAGATCAACCAAATAGAGCTGGTCGCCGGCCAGAAAATAGTTGAGGGCCTGGGTTTTACCTGGCCTGGAACTGACCTTGACCAGATTCCGCCTGTTGATCATCTTATTAATCAAGCTGGACTTGCCGACATTGGAACGGCCGGCAAAGGCAACCTCCGGCAAATCAAGATCAGGAAGATTAGCGGTCTTATAGACGCCTTTCACAAAGGATATCTCACCCTTGGACCAATGGCTCATGGGCATCCACCCCTCATCGATATACCACCTTATTGAGGACATACTCGACAATGCCCTGGGCACCAACCTTGAGGAGCCTGGGCACAAGATCCCGCACCTCATGCTCAGAGATAACCGTCTCCACCGAGTACCACTCTTGGTTATACAAAGGGGAAACAGTGGGGAAATTCATACTGGGCAGCACATCTATAACAGCCTCAAGATTCTCCTCCGGCACATTCATCTTAAGGCCAACGATATTTTCAGCGCGCAGGGCCCCTTGCAGAAGCATGGAGATGTTTTCGATCTTCTCACGCTTCCAGGGATCAGCCCATGCCTTTTTATTGACGACAAACTGGGTGTTGGAGGTCATCATCTCATGGATGATGCGCAGGCCATGGGCCTTGATGGTTGACTCGGTTTCCGTCACCTCAACTATGGCGTCGGCAAGACCGGAAACGACCTTGGCCTCGGTGGCACCCCAGGAAAATTCAATATCCACATTGATCCCACGCTCGGCGAAAAATCGAGTGGAATAGCCGACAAGCTCGGTGGCTATCTTCTTGCCTTCGAGATCCTCAAGGCAGGTGATGGCGGAATCACCGGGAACAGCGATGATCCAGCGTGTCGGCTTGCGGCTTACCTTGGAGTAAATCAGATCGGTAACCACCTCAACATCAGACTGATTTTCCAGAATCCAATCCTTACCGGTTATACCGCAATCGAGCAGACCGTCTTCGACATAGCGGCTCATCTCCTGGGGCCGGCAGATGGAGCAGGTAATCTCCGGGTCATCCACCTCGGGGAAATAATTACGGGAGGCCGGCTTTATGCGCCAGCCAGCTTTAGCAAAAAGTTCCATGGTGGGTTTCTCAAGGCTGCCCTTGGGAAGACCCAACTTTAAAATATTCATTTATTATATACCTCCTGTGGATCAAACACAGGTTGCTGATTCTTCATAAATTCATCCCCTGACACCGTCCGAAAAAAACAGCTTGGATAGCCCTTATGACAGGCGGCGCCGCCAAGCTGCTCCACCCTGAAAACCACGGTGTCCTCATCACAATCAACCAAAATTTCCTTAATAAGCTGGAGGTGATTGGAAGACTCTCCCTTGAGCCATAATTTATTCCGTGAACGGCTCCAATAATGGGCCTTACCTGTCTCCAGCGTCTTTTGCCAGGCCTCTTCATTTATATAGGCAAGCATCAAGACCTGACCGCTGCTATAATCCTGAGCTATGGCAGGAAGAAGTCCATCACCCTTATCAAAACGAAGATTAATCATTTTTTCACCTTGCCCCTCTGCCTTGTCTTGGCGCTCCTGCCGCCCCTTTTCCTGACCGATAAAATGAATCATACAGGATGTCCGGAATTTGCAGTACTCAAGCGGATGCTGACAGCAGGCCCCTTCAGAGTCCATTTTTTCGCTATATTTTTCACAGACAAGCTGCACTATCTTATGCCCCTTCTCATCTACTTTCCATGGTCAGACCAGGCAGGACATAACAAGACAGCGCGACCCATACCGCTATTTTTTTGCCGAAAACGCTCATACTTATGATCATCAGTGCCATTTGTCAAGGTAACTGTAGGGCACACTGCTGTTTTGCCCTTTAACTCCTAAAAAAATATGCTATATCTCTTGAGCTTAGCGCTTTATAGTTAAAGTTCCCGGCAACTTTCTTCGAAGAAAAAATTATGACCACAGACAAAAACACCACCTCCCTCCTTGTCCAGCTAAAAAACATCTTAGCGAGCTGGCAGCAAAGGGCTCAAGCTATCTCCACGGACCCCAATGTCCTCCACTGGAAGAAGGTGAAAATCGAATCCTTTTCTTCTGTCATCGAAAATCTCGGCCTCTCCCCCGCCAGTTTGCACCCGGCAAGGGACAACTATCCGAACCTTGCCAAGGAGATTCTCAAAAGGGTCGCCCTTCTCACCAATGAGCTTCACAACCTCGAATCAGACATAAAGCTTGGGCCGTTGGCTCCGGAAATTGCCCAGGCCGCCACCCTCAAGCTTGAAGATCAGTGCAAAGAGCTCAAGCCTGATATTGATCAACTCCATGGCTATCATAAAACCTTGGCAGAGGGCAGCAAGGTACTGAAGGAAAAACTCAACTTTCACAGTTTCATTCCCCAGGCCAGGCTGCAGGCCATCGGTAAAAAAAAATCACTTGTGGAGACAGGGTACACCATCTACCTGACCGTCTCGAAGGATCCCGGCCTTGAGCGTGAAGAAGATGCCCCAAGCATGTTCAGCTATCTCGATAAGGTTATCGAGCTTCAAAAAACCATCGAGCAAACAGAAATCCCTGCCCTGCCGGCCATTACCCAGTCTTTTCTTGAACAGCAGCTCAAGCTCTGCCTGGCAGGCTGCGAACAGATCAAACTTTTTATCAATTTTGTCAGTGATTATTTTCAGAGCGAGATGGACCCCATAAAGTCCTTCCAGGTAAAGCTTGATCGCCTCAAGGTGCAGTCCTTAACAGAGCTTCTCCTTGAGATCCCCAGCCAGACCAATGGGGCCAGCAAATGTTTGCAAAGATTCACCCACAAGAGGTTCCTTCTCGAGGATCTCCAGAATGCCTATCGACTCCTCTCCTCTGTGGAGACATTCCACCATATGCTGGTTACCCACCTCATCCCCTATCTTGAAATCCAGGTTGACATAAAAAACGGCCTTCTCAACCCACAGACCTTGGCTGCGGCGCGGAGCCATAAATACTTCACCGGCACAAAGGGCCTGTGGCGCTTTTCACGGATGCTCATCCTGGCGGCCGGCACCCAGTCCATCCTTTCCGAGGAGCAACTTGGGGAGAAGATTACCGAGGCAATCAATACCTGCTCCTTTTTTTTCACCCAGGAGGCCCAGGACAGCACTGAAATCAATACCTTCATCGACAATTTCTTCACCGGCTACAAACGCCCCTTTCCCCATGACGAACTGGTGGACATCACCAGGAAATCCATCATTATTTACGCCACTATTCTCGATAAGGTCTTTATCAAATATAAACCGAAACAGTCAGAAAACGAGGCTGATCAGGAGGAAAAAGTTCTAACCCTGGGACATCTTTTGGGGAAAATCGAACGTCGCACCGAAAACCTGGAAAAATACCGGCAAAAGTTCCACCATGGGAAATAATCTCCGCCAGTGCCTCCCGGCATTTTTCTTTCCCAAAACTGATTCCAGACCAAACAACGGCCTGTATCCACAACAGGCCATTTTCATCCGCCACTCGCCCACAAAGCCCCCCCCCTGCGACACTGCGCCACACCTGGACAATCTTGCTGCGACAACCTGTCGGCTTGTTCACATATGTCTTTCTGTGATATACAAGGATATGAATAACAATTCACTTTATGCACCCTGTTACACAAAAAGTGTCCATCTATTAAAATTGGGGGGGAGATATCAATGTTTGCAAATCTTAAATTACGGACGAAACTCATTGGCGGTTTCGGCATTGTCCTGGTGCTGCTTGTTTGCGTCATCGCCATCTACCAGTACACAACAAGCTCCATGTCCGGCGGCTTCAACGATCTTGTTGATCTTGATATGGCAATCAGCAGCCAGGCCCAGGATATTGAGGCCGCCATGCTGCACTGCAGGCGTGATGAAAAAGATTTCATGCTCCGCCAGGACAAAAAATATATCGCCAGCCTCAACAAAAATGTGGCGCTTACCATTGAGGCGGCAGAGGACAGTCAAAAATTGGCCCAGCAGGCAGGCTACCCGGAAATTGCTGCGCAGGACGCCCAGATTATCACTGCCATGACCGATTACGGCCAAAATTTCGCCCAGGTGGCAGAGGCCTATGGGGTGAAGGGCCTGGACCACAAGTCTGGTCAACAGGGCAAGTTCCGCGCCGCTGCCCACGCGCTTGCCCAGGCCATACACGAACATGCCCTTGAGGACCTCACCCTCTCCCTCCTCATGATGCGGCGCTATGAAAAAGATTACCGCCTCACAGGCTCCGACAAGTACCGGCAAAAATGGCAACAGTCCATTAACACCTATGAAGGCTTCTTAAAAATAAGCAGCGCTGATCCGCAGGCCAAGGCCGATCAGCAAAAGGGCCTGGCTGCCTACAAGGACACCGCAGACCAAATACTGCGTGCAACTTCAAAAAACCAAAAAGAGAACCTCTATAAGTACCTGCGCACCGCCGCCCATGTTATCGAAGAAGCCATCGGCAGCGTAAATGTACCCAAGGCCGAGGCACTGCTCCTTGAGATCCGCAAGAATGAAAAAGACTACCTCCTTCGCGGCGGTGAAAAATACGCCCAGGCAACAAATAAGGCCGCCGATACCCTCATGGCGCAATTCAAATCAGCCGGTGTTGCCCCCCAGCATATTGCCGAGATCAGTACCGAAATTGAAACGTACAGGTCAGCCTTCAACAGTCTGGTTGCCACGGACCAGCTCATCGCTGTAAAAATCGCGGCCATGCGTAAGTCCGTCCACGCGGTTGAACCCCTTGTGCTGGAAATCATTGAAGCGAGTCACCTTTCAGCCGCGACCAAGAAGCAGGAAACCGCCTCCAGCAGCAAGATCCTCTCAACCCTTGCCATCACCATTGGCGCCCTGGCCCTGGCCCTGGGCTCAGCCCTGGCCCTGATTATCACCGGCGGCATCTCCAGACCCATCAACCGCATCATTGCGGGGCTCAACAGCAGCGCCGACCAGGTGGCAAGTGCCTCAGGGGAGATTTCATCCACCAGCCAGTCCCTGGCTGAGGGTGCGACCGAACAGGCGTCCTCCCTGGAAGAAACCTCCTCCTCCCTGGAAGAGATGGCCTCCATGACCAAACAGAATTCAGACAACTCCCAACAGGCAAACTCCATGATGCAGTCGGCAAACCAGGCCGTTTCCGAGGCAAATCTTTCGATGCAGGGCCTTATTACTGCCATGGATGGAATCTCAGCATCCAGCGAGCAGACATCCAAAATCATCAAGACCATTGACGAAATAGCCTTTCAAACCAACCTACTTGCCCTCAATGCTGCGGTGGAGGCGGCCAGGGCGGGTGAAGCAGGAGCCGGCTTTGCCGTGGTTGCCGATGAGGTGCGCAACCTTGCCATGCGGGCTGCCACTGCGGCCAAGGAAACCTCCGCACTTATTGACGACACCACCACCAAGGTTGGTGAAGGCTCCGCCCTCTTACAGAGGACGGATGAGGCCTTTAGACTGGTTACGGATAATGCCTCCAAAACCGTGGGCATAATTGCTGAAATTGCCGATGCCTCCAAGGAACAGGCCCAGGGAATCGACCTGATCAGCACGACCATGGGCCACATCGACACTGTTACCCAGTCAAACGCCGCCAATGCCGAAGAAGGTGCGGCCGCCTCGGAAGAACTCAGCGCCCAAACCGCCATGCTCAAAGATATCGTTGCCGATTTAGCAGCCCTTGTTGATGGCAACGACGGTCAGCACAGGGGCGCCATACCTGAGGACTCCTCTGATTTTGAAAAAAACAATAGACTGTTGACCTGATTTTTACCAATGCAGGGTGATCAAGGAGGCGTTGCAACAGAGTTTTTTTGTCGCAACAAGACACCATGATCACCCTGTTTTTTTTGCATACCTATCCTGAGCAATCTCCAGCTCCCTTCAAAACAGGCTGACGGCTCCAAGACCTGTTTTGCCCCTGTGCATGAATCTTTTCATGACCCTTTGACGCTTTGCGCCTTGACCAGATCACCGTCTGTGTTATTTTCCTGACGTTCTTTTATCTTTTAAAAAACATGCTGGTCTTTTATAAAATCCACAGACCATCCCCACCATTTTGATACCCTTCAGAACCTTGTTTAATTAAGGAGTTTATTATGAAAAGAGCTAAGCCTGGAGACGTTGTTTCCATTGAGTACCAAGGTGTTTTGGAAAACGGTGAAGTTTTCGAGTCGACCCAAGAAATGGGCACCCTCACCTTCACCATTGGCACAGGCAGCGTTATGCCGGCCTTTGAGCTGGCGGTTGTTGGCATGTCCGTAAACGACAGCATCGATATTGTCCTGCAACCCAAAGAGGGCTACGGCGAACGGCAAAAGGAGTTGCTGCAGACCATTGATAAAAGCGCCTTGGGCGACAGTGTCGACATCAAGGTGGGCCAGATCCTCCACCTGAACATGGAAAAGGAGGGCAAGACCCACAAGGTGCCTGCCACTATTATCGAATTGGCAGACACCTCCGTGACCCTGGACTATAATCATCCCTTGGCCGGCCACACCCTGACCTATAAGGTGACCCTGACAAACATTGAGAAATCAAAGGAATCCATGCCCATTGTCAGCGGCCCTGCTGATGGCTCTCCCCTGACCCAATGAAAATGATCTTAAGCATTGCCGGCTCCGATCCTTCCGGAGGGGCCGGCATTCAGGCAGACCTGAAGACCATCACCACCCTCGGCTGTTACGGGGCAGCAGCCATCACGGCCATCACCTGCCAAAACACCTTGGCTGTCAGCCACTGCCACCCCCTCCCCCCCCAGCTTGTCGCCGATCAGGTCCTGGCAGTGTTAACCGACATGGCGCCAAGTCATATAAAGATTGGCATGACGGCAAGCACCGGGATCATTGCAACCCTGGCCCAGGCCCTCAAGGATTTTACAGGGGAGATCATTTTCGACCCGGTGCTCAAATCATCGTCAGGCCACTCTCTCCTCAGCGGCGACTCTGTCACTGCCCTGGCCCCACTCCTGGCCAGGGTATCTGTTCTCACCCCCAACATCCCCGAACTCGCAAGCCTGAGCCAACTGCCGGTCAGCAATGCTGAACAGGCCCAGCAGGCCGGCCTGCTTCTCATGGAGAGGTATGCAAATATCAGGGCGCTCTGTATCAAGGGGGGGCATCTTCAAGAGGAGGAAGGGGAGGTTGTCGATATCCTCCTGGAGAAAAAGGGCCTTGACCAAACCGTGCAGGTCACAAGGGCAAACCACCCCCGCCGCCGGACAGCCAACAGCCATGGCACGGGCTGCACCTTTGCCAGCGCCTTTGCCGCCTATCATGCCCACCAAGGGAGTTACCAGAAGGCGTTCCACTCAGCAGTAACCTATGTGGACACCCTGCTCGAACTTGGCAAGGATGAGAAAATAGGGCACGGCATCGGGCCCTTGCAGCATTATAAATGGATGAAAAAACAGGATGTAGAATATCGAAGGTAAAGTTTTGAATATCAAAGGTTCGTCCCTCTTTATTCAACATTCAGTAGGTCATTCTGATCCGGCCGCAATCCGGGCAGACCCAGGTGGGGCCATTGGAAATTCCCCAGACATTTTCCTGAAAACAGGGTTCGCAGATCTGGAAGCCACAGGGGCAGTTGAAACAGTAGGGCATTTCCTTTTTACAGCAATGACATTGATAGTTTTTCTGGCGCCTGCGGCCCCTCTTTTTCCGGTTCTCACTCATGGGGACTCACGCAGCTCCCTGTCAAGCCAGTCAAGGTAGTCACCACTGCCGGTGACAATAGGTAACACCAGAATCTCCGGCGTTTCATAGGGATGGTGTTTGATGATCTCTTCAGCCAGGGTTTCATAAAGGTCACGCCGGCTCTTGATCTGCAATTGATACTCCTGATCCTCTTCCAGCTTGCCCTGCCACTGATAAAAACTGGTAATGGGACCTCCAACCTGGACACATCCTGCTAATCTCTGCTGGACAAGGTGGCGGGCCAGCCTGTCAGCGTCCTCTTTGCTTGCCAGGGTCGTTATGACCTGAACATACTCTTTTTTCAAGGTGTACCCTCCCTTACCATGGAAATGAACATAATAAATCGACCGCCAACGCCGGCCCAGGTTATCAAAAACAGCAATATCAGCACCGTGGCGGCTACAGATACGATGACTGATGGCCAGATTGAGGCCCTGGCCAGGCAGGTATGGCAGAAAAACAAATGCACTGGCCTGAGTAAAAATGATGGTGTACTATCTGATTATATTTTTTCATACCATCGCGTAATGTCCAATTAACCCCTCCCCTAAACCTTGCCAAGATGCTTCTGACCATTGATATAGGCAACAGCCAGACAGTCCTCGGCCTCTACCGGGACACAGAGCTCCTCTGCCATTTCCGGATCAAGACCGACCGCCATACCACCGGCGATGAACTGACAATTCTCCTGCAAGCGCTGTTAAGCCTCAAAGACCTGTGCCTTGCTGACATAAGCGATATGGTGGTTGGCTCCGTTGTCCCGGCCCTGAAGGCGGCCTGGCGTATGGTTGGCCAGACACGCCTTGGCCTGGCCCCCCTCATCATCGGTGATGTGGGCGTTGATACCGGGGTTAAAGTCTTAACCGATAACCCCGGAGAGGTGGGGGCAGACAGGATTATCAATGCCCTGGCCGGCTTCCAGACATACCAAAAAGCCCTTATCATTGCCGACTTTGGCACGGCCATCACCTTTGACTGTGTATCAGAGAAGGGAGAGTATCTTGGCGGCGCCATTGCTCCCGGCCTGGGCATCTCCCTTGAGGCCTTAAGCTCCCAGACCGCCAAACTCCCCAAGGTGGACATCTCCACCCCACCCCAAAGGGCCATTGCCACCAATACCACCGAGGCCATCAAGTCAGGGGTGCTTTTTGGCTATGGGGGTATGGTGGAAGGTATTACAACCCGGCTTCGTCAGGAATTCCCAAGCCCTCCCCTGGTCATTGCCACCGGTGGTATGGCCTCCCTCATTGCCCCATTCGCCCCCAGCATCAAACATGTTGACCAGGAACTGACCCTGGAGGGTCTTCGCCTTATTTATGAACGCAATCGTTAATAGAGCCCTCCTGCCCCCGGCCCTTAAGGCAAAAGATGTCATTGGCCTGGCCCCCCTTGCCGGCCCCCACCAGGAGGAGGATTTTCACAAAGGAGTGGCAATCCTCCGGGACCTCGGCTTTCAGACCAAAACCCTGACGCCAAGGACGCCGCTTCCCTTTTTGGCCGGTTCTGACCAGGAGAGGTTGGCCATCTTCCATGGCCTGTGGCAAGATCCAGAGGTCAAGGCGATCATGGCCATCCGCGGCGGCTATGGCACCTTACGACTTCTTGACCAGCTAGACTACAATATTCCCAGAAAGAACCCGAAGATACTCATTGGCTTTAGCGATATCAGCGCCCTGTTAAACGTGATCACCGCCGAGACAGGCCTCATCACCTTTCACGGCCCCAACCTGACCACCCTGGCGCGCTCCGACAAGCTCTCCCTGGAAATGATGATCCAGACCCTGACCCAGCCGACACCTCCCCCCATCACGGCCAACAATCTGGAAGTGATCAGGCCCGGCAGGGCAAAAGGGATGCTGGTCGGCGGCAACCTTGCCACCCTGACCCATCTCCTGGCCACCCCTTTTCAACCCCTGTGGCAGGACAAGGTAGTTTTTTTAGAAGATGTGGGCGAGGCCCCGTACCGCCTTGACCGTCTTCTCACCCAACTTTCCCTGGCTGGTTCATTAAGAGATATCAGCGGCCTTATCCTGGGCACGTTCACCGGCTGTGGAGACCAGGAGATGATATGGCAGCGGCTTATTGATCTGACCAGAGATGAGGGCCTGCCAATCTGGGGAAATTTTCCTGTGGGCCATGGCCAGGAAAACCTCTCACTCCCCATTGGCAGTCAGGTCATGATGGACTCTGACACGGCCACCCTGAGCTGGCTTGCCCCATGCCTTGCTCCATGATGGAGCGCCTTATTGACTGAGAAGATCCGCCACCTGGGAACGGAGATGGTCTGCCAGTTCCTGCTTTTCCTTCATGCCATAGGCCCTGGAATCAACGGGCTCACCAAGACGGATCACCACCTCTCCTGAACGGGGCAGCACCCTGCCCTTGGCCAACACCCGCCGGGACCCACTGATGGCCATGGGTACAACACCAACACCGGCCTTGATGGCGATCACCATTCCCCCGACCTTGAAGGCCTGCAGCTCCCCGTCTGCGCTCCTTGTTCCTTCCGGAAAAATAATAACGGAACAGCCCTTTTTGATGCGCTCAGCCGCCTCTGCTAAACTCCGCATGGCCTTGCGGCCACTGCTCCGATCAATGGGGATACTGCCGCTGCGACGCAGGGCCGTCCCGAAAACAGGGATCTGAAAAAGCTCTTTCTTGGCCAACCAGCGAAAATCCCAGTCAAGGCAGCCCTGCAGACAAAAAATATCAAACTGGCTCTGATGGTTAGCCACAAAGATATAGGATTTGCTGGGGTCAAGCCTCTCCATGCCCTCCACCCTTACCCTAACACCGCTGACGGCTAAAATTATTCTGGCCCAGATACGCGGCCCCATCTGGGCCGCCTTTTCCCTGGTCCTGAAAATAAGGAGGAAGAGAAGGACCTGCAAACTTACGATTGGTGTAATAAGGACTGCAAATATCACAGAAAAGAGCCCGCGCAGACAAGACAGAATCGCCATTTTTTTAACCCTTGAAATTTTGGGACCGCAAACAACGCTCTTCCCTTGCTGCACAAGGCCTGCAAAAGAATTTATGCTGTTGCTTTCAAAACCCAGACAGATTAGCATAGAGTTTATCTGTAAACGAGCCATTTTTCCCCGGTTTGATTCTCAGGATCTGCAATCAGGTCCAAAAACCAATCTGCGAGTATCTGCCCCAGGCTCTTCTTTTTTATTTTGAACCCAACAGAGATTCAGGCTGTGACAAGGCCTGGACCACATCCTCTGTTTAATCGCCTGGAAAGGGCGTTATATAATAGCCATGACCAATGACCCCACCACCGGACCCCCTCCCCACACCTCTGCCGATGACGGGCCCTCACCCACGAAGGATAGTGGCCCCAGCCCCCTTGGCGAATCCCGTGCCTCCTCAGACATAATCGGCAACAAGGTAAAATCCAGCCGCAGTTCTTTACCCCCTCGCCCGAAGGGATCTGAGGGACGTAAGCTTCCCAGTCAGCCCATGGGATCCCTGAAAAAAATTCTGTTTTTCCTGGCCTTGACCCTTGCCCTCTATTCCCTGGCCGGATTTTTCCTGGCACCCTATCTGCTCACCACAACATTACCCGCCTTTCTTGCCAAAAAAATTAACCGGCCGGTGACCATCGGCTCTGCCCAGGTAAACCCTTACACCCTCAATATTACCCTTAAAAATGGTATTATTGGCCCGGATCTCAGCGCTGTTGATGACAGGATTGACCCGGTGCTCTCCTTTGGCAGAATTGAGGCCAGGATCAACCCCGCCTCTCTCCTTGATAAGGGCCAGCTGCTTAAATCCATTCGCGGTAATAGCGTCTTTGTTCACCTGGACAGGCAGGAGGATGGTCGGCTGAATATCACCACCCTGCTGGCCCAGCTCACCACATCTGAAACCGCCTTTAACCTGAGCCGCCTTATCGATCTCCTTCAGGCCGGTGACATCAACCTCACGGACAGCCGTCTGATCTTTACGGATCAGCCATCAGCCACCGAGCATACCCTTGAGGAAATAAGCTTTTCCCTGCCCAAGGCGAGCACGGATTCCACTGCCATATCCCCCCATTTTTCAGCCATTATTGACGGCAGCCCCA
>JAUVQZ010000205.1 GCA_030597865.1 Pseudomonadota bacterium
AAGAATGATCTGGTGGAGATTATCAGGAGTTCCGACTGGGACGTCTCCCTCATGATGGGGGATAAGGGCAAGAATTATAAGGAAGAGGTGAGGCTTGGCCGCGATAAGATTGCCAAACTTATTTTCGAGAATGCCTCGCAGATCACCCCGAAATACGGCATTGAGCTTGTGGACGTCATGTTCAAGAGGGTGAATTATATTGAATCCGTGCGCAGCAAGGTCTACCAGCGGATGATCTCTGAGCGTAATCGTATTGCCTCGGAGAAACGCTCCATGGGTGAGGGGCAGAAGTCGGAGATTCTTGGCAAGCTTGAACGGGAGTTAAAGGATATTACCTCTGGCGCCAAGCGCGAGTCTGAAGAGATCAAGGGCCGGGCAGATGCGGCAGCGGCAAGG
This sequence comes from Pseudomonadota bacterium, assembly GCA_030597865.1. Classification (GTDB taxonomy): domain Bacteria; phylum Desulfobacterota; class Desulfobulbia; order Desulfobulbales; family SURF-16; genus BM506. The sequence goes on from JAUVQZ010000205.1 coordinate 397, forward strand.
ATTTATGCCGATGCCTACAGCAAGGATCCTGAATTCTACTCTTTTTCCAAGAGTCTGCAGAGCTATGAGAAGACGGTGAACGCCAATACCAAGTTTATCATCTCCTCTGACTCAGAGTTCTATAAATACTTCGACAAGCAGTAGGCGGCATTGCCAGTCTACTGAGGTTTTGTCCGATCATCCCCGGCCGTTGGATAGGCTGGGCGCTGGGAGGCCGCATCATAGGTGATGCGGCCTTTTTTTATGGCCAGTTGGTGGAAGTGGTCCAGCTCTTTATCTGAGCTGATCTCGGTGACGCCCAGTTGTTCAAAACGGCAATCGCAGCTGGCCAGTTGGCCGTCACACCAGGGGCAGACTTCAATGGGGCAACCAAATTCATGGGGTTCCCCCTCGAGACAATAGCAGACCGGACAGACCTGGCTGGTGATAAAGTCTGGAGAGTAGGGCGTAAGGCCGCTGAGGTCGCCAAATTTTTTTTCAAAACTTTCCTGGGTGCCAAAGCCGTAAAATTGAAGAATCTCTTTGGTGAGCCCCTCCCTTTCTGAACCGCCATATGCGGCCCTGTCATTGTTGGCCAGGTAAAAGTATGAAGACAGGGTTGTCTTGACCAAAAAGAGCATCTGGCCCTGATGTTGCTCTAAAAGGACAAGTTTTTCGATGCAGTCCTCGGTGGCATCGGGCAGGGTGCTGTAAAAGCTGTGGAAGATATTAATGGCAAGGGGGTCATGGCCAAAGGTCTCAACAAGGGCCCTGGCCTGCCTCTGCTGCTTTTTGGGGACGCCATACTCGATAAATAGGTCCAGCTCTTTAAACTTGTCGGAAATCATACCTCTTTCTCCGTTAACTTTTGGACAATGGCCCCATGCCAGAGGCGGGTCTCCTGGGCAATATTGTCGGCAGCGGTAAGCGCTGTGACCACGGCCAGCCTCCGGGCCCCTACGGCGGTAAGTTCAGCGATATGCTCCTTTTTTATGCCGCCCATAACGGTGAAGGGCAGGTCTGAATGGGCTGAGTATCTGGCAATGGCCTGGGGACCAATGAAGTTATGGAGCCCGGCCTTGGTCTTTGTGGCAAAGATGGGGCCGATGTTGTAGTAGCTAGCGCCGATTTCTTTGGCGGCTGCGGCCTGTTCTTCGGTGTTTGCTGAGACGCCGATGATCAGGTCTGGCCCCAGTATGCGGGCCTCCTGGGCCGGGATATCGCTGTTGCCCAGGTGGAGCCCGTCCGCTCCGGAGAGAAGGGCGATGTCAATACGGTTATTGACGATGAAAAGGGCGCCAGCCTCGGTGGTCATCCTCCTGAACTCTTTGGCCTTGGCCAGGAGGGAGCGGTCATCAGAGGTCTTGTCACGGAGCTGGACGATTTTGGCGCCGCCGGCCAACACCCCAGCCAGCCACTGGATATCGGTGCGGCCGCAGGCCAGTTTTTCACAGGAAACAGGGTAGACGGTGACCTGCTCGATAAACTGTTGAAGTCGTTGGCTATATGTCAGTGGAAATAATGGCATGGTCCTTTGGGGTTCTCGTTGTAAGTTGTTGAAATGGTGAGGTAAAAATTGTTATCCCTTGAGGTTTTTCGACTTTTCTCTTATAGTGTCTGATTCGAAACAGATAAGAAATCAAAGGGGAATGCCGCATTTATATAGATAAAGCTTACCATCGTCAAGGGCGGCAACGTCATTGTCAAGATGATCCTCGCAATTGCTTGTTGGCGGCGGGGCAGGTTGACTCTCTTCGGGTATTTTGAAAAAACGGGGTGGCTTTTGGGGTTGTCCTTTGGATACGTTGTGAGGTTAAATTATGTTGATGGATTGTATGTCGGGTGAAAAAGCAGAGTTGACCCTGGAAGGGAAGACCTATCAGCTTCCCATTGTTGTGGGTAGCATGGGTGAAAGGGCCATTGATATCCGTTCGTTGCGCTCCGAAACAGGCTACATCACCATTGATTCCGGCTACATGAATACCGGATCCTGCTCCAGTCAGATTACCTTTCTTAATGGCGAACAGGGTATCTTGAACTATCGTGGCTATGCCATTGATGATCTCGCCCAGAATTGCTCCTTTGTCGAGGTGTCCTATCTCCTCTTGCACGGCAGCCTGCCGACCAGACAGGAGCTTCTTAAGTTCAGCAGGTTATTAAACTGTTTTTCCCTTATCCATGAGGATATGGTTCATTTCTTTGATCATTTCCCGCCCAATGCGGCACCCATGTCTATCCTCTCCTCCATGGTCAACTCGCTCTCCACCTTCTACCCTGAGATGAACGAGAATCCCCTTGAGGATATCGATAAGATGTCGGCCCGTCTTATTTCCAAGGTCCGCACCATAGCTGCTTTCAGTTATCGCAAGAGTTTGGGGGCCCCCCTGGTCATGCCCCGCCATGATTACAGCTATTGCACTAACTTCCTCAACATGATGTTTGATTCGCCGGTCAATCCCTATGTGATTGATGATGAGGTGGTGTCCGCCCTAAACAAACTGCTCATTCTCCATGCCGACCATGAGCAGAATTGCTCCACCTCAACCGTACGGCTGGTGGGCAGCGCCCGGGTGAATCTCTACGCCTCTATTTCCGCCGGCATTAATGCCCTGTGGGGCCCCTTACATGGTGGGGCTAATCAGGCGGTTATCGAGATGCTTGAGGAGATTCATACCAGCGGTGATGACTACAAGAAGTATATCGATAGGGCCAAGGACCGCAATGATCCCTTCCGGCTCGTTGGTTTTGGGCACAGGGTTTACAAGAGCCATGATCCTCGGGCCCGGATTATTAAAGAGGCATGTGACCAGGTCCTGGCAGCCTTGGGAGTTGTCAATGATCCATTGCTGAACATTGCCAAGGAGTTGGAGGAGGTGGCTCTCAAGGATGAATATTTCATTGAGCGTAATCTCTACCCCAATGTTGATTTTTACTCTGGCATTATCTATCGGGCCATTGGCATTCCCCAGAATATGTTCACCGTGATGTTTGCCCTGGGGCGTCTGCCCGGTTGGATTTCCCACTGGACCGAGATGTGGGATGACCCCAATTGGCGCATTGGCCGGCCGCGCCAGATCTATACCGGGCCCAAGAGTCGTGACTTTGTTAAAATAGAAGATCGGAAGTGATTTTGAGATTGCTTCTGCGAGTAAAAAAAATCCCTGGCCAACCGGCCGGGGATTTTTTTTGGTTCATCACGGATTAGCGTGGATCCTTGATTTTTAGATTTTTAGTCTTTCCCCGTTCAGCCTTGAACTGCCAACCCTTCGACAAGCTCAGGGCAATGCCACCCTGCCCTGTTGGCCGGCTACCCTTTACTTTCAGTAAAGACGGGCCAGCGGACATCGTAGGTCGCCGGATCAAGAAGGACCTGGCAGGCCAGGCGTTTGTCGGCATTGAGGACAATGGGCCCTAGAAGGTTGGCGGTCATCTCCAGGGGCCTGCCATGGGGAATGGTGAGAATGAGGAGAAGCTCAGGCTTTGAGCTGTTTATGTGCAAATCCTTCAGGGTGGAGGCTGAAATTTTCGGACTGTACTGGGGGACGAGGCTGGCTGAGGGTATCACCACAAAGGCCAGGTCGGGGTCGTCTACGGACTGGAACCATGTGAAGGGTGATTTGTCTCCATGGTGGCGCATGATAAAACGGTGGGAGTCAGGAAAGCCGAGAAAGGGCGCGGTCATGCGGATTATCTTATCTGGCTGGATCTCAATTTCACCGAAACGGCTGGTGTGGACCTTCAGAAGATCTCTGTTGTTCTGTTCTTGAACTGCGGCGCTCATAATTGTTCTGTCCATCTGCTTGAATTAAAGAAGGCTAGGGATCTGTCGGCCATCAGGGCCGGTCCTTGAAAAAATCGGTAAGGGAAGAGAGGTCTGCCGGGGCCTCCAGGGCCGCCTTCCTGTTCTCTTCGACAATCCTGTCATAGACCTCGTTGCGGTGGATGTTGACATGGTGTGGGGCGTCAACCCCTATCTTGACCTGTCCGCCTTTGATTTCCAGAATCTTAATGGTTATCTCATCGGCAATCTTAATGGCCTCACCAATTTTTCTGGCAAGGATGAGCATATTTTCCTCCCGGGTTAGAAAAGCATTCTATTAGCTTCAAAGAGTACCATGATTGGCGGCAGTCAGGGTACACCTTCCTTATGGATCCCCTGAATTTTTTTATAGATAGTCAAGGAGGCTGATCTGCATGGTCCTTGATGCCGCCGCAAGGGCGGCCTCATAGGCATATTCTGCCGCCTGGAGATCCATGATCGCCTTGAGCAGGTCGGTGTCCTGGGCGTCGGAGAGGTTTTCCTGGACGGCCAGATCGAGATTGGTGAAGATCATGCTCTGGACGTCAATGCGGTTTCCCCTGGCCCCGAAATCAGAAATCTGGGTGGTCAGCTCTTCCATGACCAGGTCAAGATCCACCATGGATTTGTTAAGGGCATGGACCTGCATATCCTCGTTATGAATGCGCACGGCCTGGGTGAAGTTGGATGAGTCGCCGCTGACCTCAAAGGTGTAGCGGTCCGGCTCGGCTGAGGTGATCTCCAGGTAGCCGTCACTGTTTAAGGAGGCGTTGATGCCGGGGATGCCGTCAATTTTGGCGGCAATGCTGGTCATGCTGTCCGTGCTGATATCCACACTGATTATGGCGTCAAAGACCTCGGCCGGCACATGATCCCGGTCAGTGACTTTGAATACAAAGGAGCCGTCAACGATGGCTGGGTCAGTGGGCAGG
>JAUVQZ010000202.1 GCA_030597865.1 Pseudomonadota bacterium
CCCGCACCTCTGCCACCGCGCCGAATCAGGGGTTGCTGGGGGCGCTCCTTGTCGGCGACCAGGGCTGGTCCGGCCGAACCTTTGGCGCATAAGGCCCCCTGTAAGAGGTGGGGGTTGCCCTCGAGCCAGGTAACCTTGTTGTCCTCAACTTCGACACTGATGGGACAGCGGACCGTGCACATCCCGCACATGCTGTACACAGATTTTTTCATGGTATCCTCCAGGCGTAATCTCTTGACAGCCCAGCCTGCCTCATCGCTGAAAGATGACAGCCGGCATCATAGCCAAAAAAAATAGCGGTCAGGGGGGGGGCTGGACAGCATCCAACTCCCCCCTTGGGTTAGTTACTCGTTACCGCATGAACCAGAGTAGGCCTGTGTATTTCAGGCAGGTTAAAATCAGGGCAAAAGCCAGGGCCCGCTTCAGGAAGATCTCAGGGAGCTTCTTCTGGATCTTGGGGCCAACAACACCGCCGCACATGGCGCCGGCGGCAATCAAGGCGGCCATGATCCAGTCGGGCTGGTAGCCCATCATGACGTACTTGGCAATAGCGCCCGTGGAAGTGGCAAAGGTGCCGGCCAGGGCAATGGGTACGGCAAGATACATGGGATAGCCCACCAGGGTGGTCATGAAGGGCATGAACATGAAACCGCCGCCAACGCCGAAGGAGGAGGCAACAACACCCATGGCAATACCACCGAGCAGCATGAGCAGGGGTTTGGCAACAAAGGTCTCGCCCCAGAACCGCATGTCAAACTTGATTGGGTTGAACTTGTCAAACTCAATGGAACCCATCTTCATTGCCGTGCCAGATTCTTTGGCCTCTTTGACGGCGGCATTGAATTTTTGGACAATGGCCTTCATGGCCTTTTTCTTGGCAATGGACCCAGGCAATGACTCGATAAAGAGCTTGACGCCAATGACAAAGCAGATGATGCCTAGATAGAATTTGAAGTCAGCCAGGTTAAGGTATTTAGCGGACAGGGGGGGGCCGATAAAGAAGGCGCCGGTGACGATACCGATGGCAAAGGGGATGGCCACCGGATAGGCAAACCGTTTTTCTTTGACAAAGGACATCAGGCCAGTGATCGGAGAACAGAGGGTCAAAAACAGGTTGGTGGGTTTAATGGTGTTACCGGCATTAATGCCGATGGGGCCCTTGGTGCCGATGACGGTGATCTGAAAGGCGGCGGTAAAGAGACCGCCGGCAGCACCCATGATAACAAAGAGCACGCCAATGATGAAGGCGCCACCAAAGACGATGAGCGGATTCATATAGACATTGGCGGTCTTGAAAAAGAAGCCTGACTTTTCAATGGTAAAGGTGTCCATCTTTTGGCCATTAACATACACAGCCATCACCGTGTCCGGAGCAAGATTTTCATAGGGCGACATGGTGGCGGTGAATGTACCGGTGGCCTTATTGAGCTGCACGGCAACCCCCTCGTTCCACTGTTCTGCCTGCCTGCCATGGTCGGACATGATCATCCGGGCGTTACCGCCCGTATTCGGTCTTTCCTTAACAATGGTATTCAGGCCGAATTTCTTTTCATGGGCGAAGGTCAGAAATTTCCACTGGGCCTCACTGTTGATTGAGCCGAGCATTCCCCTAACAGCAGGATCAATATCGCCCCATTTTTTGATCTTGTTGACCTTTACGTCATACTTGAAGGGCGGAAAGGCGAAGATGCCATCGCTCTGGCCCTTGGGGACCACGGTGGGGGTGGCCAGTTTCTCAGGCGTGTTTGACAGCACGTAGTAGGTGGGGGGAATGGCAGTGTCGCCAAAGGCATTTTTGCCATTCTTGCCCTTGGCCAGCCTGCTCTTCTCCTTGGGCCCCAGGGCATCAGCCGCTGAAAACATTTTGTCGGTGCTGATGACAATAAAGAGGTCTTGACCGGCCTCAATGGTGCCTTCGATGGTGATGGCCTTACCCGCCTTGATAGACTTTGCGCTCAGCTTGGCATCCGCTGCCAGTGGGCCTGAACTGGTCAGCATAATGCTTGCCAGAACAATACCAAGCAATAGAGATATACGCTTCATACGGCTCCTCCTGTGTATGTTTTGAAGGGCGTTCCCCTACTTCCTCTCCCGGAGACACACTTCATTGAACAAGCTTCTGTTTAAGCGCCGGGATCAGCCGCCTAACACCTCAGATACTTTTTCTCTCAATTCATCCTTATCAATGGGTTTGATGCAATACTCGGCAGCGCCGATTTCCAGACTCTGACGGGCCGTCTCCAGGGTCGGGTAGCCGGTGAGCATCATGACCCGGATAAGGGGCTTTATTTTCTTGAGTTCCTCCAGTACCTCAATGCCGCTCATTTTTTTAAGCTTCATGTCAAGGATGGCCAGATCGAGCTGGTGGTCACGGGCATACTGCAGGGCCTCCTCTTCTTCGGTGAAGGGCGTGACCTCATGACCTTGTTTTTCCAAGATCTTCTTAATCATGATTCCGGCATCAAACACATCATCTAACACAAGAATTCTTGCCATAACGCCACCACTCCCCTTCATTTTCCGTGATGCAAGGTTGCTGGGTGCTCTTTCTTAAGGTTGTCTGAAACGCGGGTATATTTCCCTCCTTTTGTCTTGGGGCCTCCTGCCATGGGGAGGAGTAGTTTGGTGCAGCAAATAGATGCATTAAAACGGTAATAGCAAAAATGATACCAGATTACTCCTGGCAGAGGCAAGTTGGATTTTTTCTAGGTATAACAGCTGGTTAACCTGTGGATGGTCCCTGGGAAGGGCAAGGGGATCTCTTGGGCTAGGGCAGGAAAGTGCATCACTTTGGATGCAGTGCGTCAATTTGGGTGCACTCGGCCGGGGCTGATAGCCGGGCAGTTCTCGTGGGGTGCGCACTCAGGTCTGAATGGGGAAAGACAAAACCAAAAAATCTAAAACCAACGGTTCCACGGTAATCCGTGATGAACCTTTTTTAAGGTGGCCCTAGGGGTTGTTCTTAGGCCCGTCCCGGAAGGTCGAGGCCTCAAGGTGGAAGCGTTTGAGTAAACGTTGAAAGGATTGTCTGCCAATGCCCGCTTGGCGGGCAGCTACCGTTACATTGCCCCCGGCGTTTTCCAGGGCCTTGGTCAGATATTTTTGGGAAAACATGGTCATGACCTCCTCCTTGGCCTGATTATAGGGCAGGGAGCTCAGGTCAGGGCAGGGGCAGTCGGCGGCTGGGTTGCCTTGGCTGGGATTGACAAGGTCGCATTCGCTGATCTGCTCACCGGAGGCCAGCAGCACGGCCCTCTTGACAACATTCTGCAACTCCCGGACATTGCCCTTCCAGGGCTGGGCCATGAGGTGCTGGAGGGCAGCCGGCCCAAATATAAGCTCCGGCCGGTTGTACTCCTTTTGAAAGGTGTGGAGGAAATGCTCGGCCAGCAGGGGGATGTCCTCAGGGGTTTCCCGGAGGGAGGGCATGGTGATGGTCACCACATTAAGGCGGTAGAGGAGATCCTCACGGAAGAGGCCCTGGCGGATCTTGGCCTCCAGGTCCTGGTTGGTGGATGCCAATACCCGGACATCTATCTTGATGGGTTTGGTATGGCCCAGGGGCATGATCTCCTTCTCCTGGAGAACGCGGAGGAGCTTGGTTTGCAGGGCAATGGGCAGGTCGCCAATCTCATCAAGGAGGATGGTGGAGCCGTCCGCCTCCAGAAACAGACCCTTTTTATCCTTTATGGCACCGGTGAAGGCGCCCCTGGCATAACCAAAGAGCTCACTTTCCAGGATGTGTTCCGGCAGGGCAGGGCAGTTGACCGCCACCAGGGGTTTTGCCTTGCGGCTGCTTGCCTGGTGCAGGGCCTGGGCTGCCAACTCCTTACCGGTGCCGGACTCACCGCGGATAAGCACCGTGACATCGGTGTCCGCCACCCTGTCGATGAGGGCAAAGATAAGGTTCAGCTTCGGCGATGTGCCGATAAATCCGGCAGGGGACTCCCTGCCAGCCAGTTTTTCATGGAGGATACGATTTTCACGGAGCAGGTTGGTGTGCTCAAGGGATCTTTGCAGGGCGTGGATGATATGGTCGTTGTCAAAGGGCTTTTCGAAAAAATCATAGGCACCCTCCCTGAGAGCGCGAACAGCAATCTCAATGGTGCCGTAGCCGGACATGACAATGACGGACACGGTCGGGTCTTTCTGTTTGACGTGGTGGAGAAGGGCCAGGCCGTCAAGGCCGGGCATTTTGATATCGGTGAGGATGATATCGGGCCGCCAGTTGTCCAGCAGACTCCAGGCCTTGTCCCCTGAGTCAGCGACCTCCACCTGGCAATGACATTTGTTGGTGATGACCTTACGCAGCATGGTCAGCATGTCGCGGTCATCATCAACAATGAGAAGCCGCGGCAGGGCGTTATTTTTTTCTGGGGGTGTCTTGTTATTGTCAGGAGTCATAGGGTGAGTGACCGGGGCCCCATGGTGATTGAGGCGAGCGCTACAGCGTTTCAGGGTCGGCTAAGATGGGCCTTGAATTCAAAATTAACAGATGATATCACAGAGGTATGCTTCGATACAAGGAAGGAACTGGTGTTGCAAAGATGGGGGGCGGCCCGCTGCCGGGTTCCCTGGTGGTGCCCCCCAGGCGTCTTGTCTCCCCCGGGTTTGCCGGCAGGGGGCTCTTCCTGCTTGTCCTGTTGGGCGCGGCGCCGGCCATGGCCGTTCAGACCCATGGGCCGCCGGAGGGTTATTATGTCCACCAGATGGCCCATCTCTTTTTTGCCGGCGCCCTTGCCTTTCTCCTCTATCTCCTCCAGGTCCGGCCCGTTGGCACTGGCAGGGCCTGGTCTTATTTTAGGCTCTCCCTGTTCTTCTTTCTGCTCTGGAATATCTGGACCTTTGCGGCCCACTGGCTGGCCGATCTCTTGCCCTCCGAGGCCTTGGTCACCACCGGCAGCCTCTGGGATCATCGGTTCAGCGCCCAATTATCCGTTACCAATCTGCTTTACTATATCACCAGGTTTGACCATCTGCTCTGTGTGCCGGGGATCTGGTTTCTGCTCCAGAGCCTTAAGGGATTCTGTCTGGAAATCACCAGGAAAACTGAGGGGGAGGGCGGGCGCCATGGATAACGGCCTGCCCCTCTTACCCATATATCTTGTTGATTTCTGCGGCTCCCTGCTGATGATTTTCCTGGCCCTGTCCGCCTTGGGCTATGCCAGGCGTCTGGTCAGGGTGGAGATGGAAAATGTCCTCTGGACCTATATCTTCTGGCTCAGTGCCGCCCTGGTCATCTTTTCCATTTCCCGCAGTGTGGCCCATGTCCTGCAGTATGTCTTTATCC